>JAYVMH010000382.1:0-4810 GCA_043759015.1 Actinomycetota bacterium | reverse complement strand
CGGGCGCGACGACTGCGTCCGCACCCAGCACGCTGTCGACCACCTCTGCGCCCTCACCGACCCGGCCCATGATCACCGAGTCTTTCACCGTGGCGCGGACCCCGACGACCGCACCGGGTAGCAGCACCGACCGGGTGATCGCGGCACCCGCCGCAACGGAGGCATCGTCGCCGACGATCGACTCCGCGATCGTTGCATCCACCGCCACCCGCGCGCCGGGGTGCACGGCAACACAGCGGTCGTGGCGGCGGCGGCCGGCAACGACGTCGAGGTTGGCCTGCAGGTAGAACTCCGGACGGCCGGTGTCGAGCCAGTAGTCCTCGGTTGCCATCGCATACAGGCCACCGTCGGCGACGACAGCGGGAAACGTGGCCCGCTCGATCGACACCTTCTGCCCGGCGGGGATCCGCCCGAGCACCGACGGTTCGAGCACGTACGTTCCCGCGTTGATCAGGTTGCTCGGCGCGGTGCCCGCAGCCGGCTTCTCGACGAAGCGCTCCACACGTTGGCTCGTGTCCAGCGCGACCACCCCGAACGCCGACGGATCCGCGACGCCGATCACGTGGATCGTGGCCTCCGCCCCACGGTCGCGATGAAACCGCACCAGGGCCGACACGTCGAGGTCGGTAAGCACGTCGCCGTTGACGACGAGGAACGTGTCGTCGATGCCGGCCGCGTCGGCCGCGAATCGGATCGCACCTGCCGTGTCCAGCGGCTCTGGCTCCACCGAGTATCGCAACGCCACACCCGCGCACTCGCCGTCCGGGAACGCGGCGACGAACGGCTCGGGTTTGAAGCCGAGCGCCAAGGTCACCTCGATCACCCCACCGCGCGCGAGGTTGGCGACGAGTCGCTCGATGATCGGAACATGGCCGACCGGCAACATCGGTTTCGGGATGCTCGTCGTCAGCGGACGCAGCCTCGTGCCGAAGCCTCCGACGAGGACGACCGCTCGCATCAGCCGCCGGTGGTGGAGGTAGGGCTGTTGGCGACGGCGGTGGAGGTCGCCGTCGTCGGGGCTGCCGTCGTCGGGGCTGCCGTCGTCGGGGCTGGTGTCGAGCTCCCGCTGGTGTCCGACGTCGAGCCGGGCACGGTGCTGGTGGTGGCCGACTTCGACCCGATCACGCCGAGACCCGCCAACTTCGACGCCGAGTCGGGCTTGGGGATGTCGGCACCCTTGGGCACCACGGCGATGGCGAACACCATGCCGTTGTTCGTGAACCGCAGGTTGCGGAAGTCGGTGACGTTGTCGATGAACGATCCGGTCGTGTAGTCCTTCCACACCCGGACGCGGATCTGCGTGTCCTTGCCGTTGCACTTGAAGCTCTTGGTGTCCCACTTGCGGGTCTCGCCCGGGCCGACCTGGTCGGCCGGCAGTTCCAGCACGGTGTCGCTGAGCTTGACGTTGTAGATGCTGAGGAAGACACCGAGCTTGGCGTTCTTGCCCGTGGCACCACCGGCCTGCGCGTGGTAGTGGATGACACCGTCGGCGTCGGCGCCGGTCTGCGCCTTGGTGAGGTCGCCCGTGCTGGCGTCCTTGGTGAGTTGAGCAGAGGCACCCGACAGGCTGGGCAACGTCTGGTCGCACACTCGGATGCCGTATGCCAACGACCATGCGTCCGACGGCTGGGGGGCACCGCTCTGCACCTTGGGCAACGAGCCGCGCGAGTAGACGACGAGCAGCACCATGAGCGCCACGATGACGGCCACGATGACGGGGAAGGTGGTGCCGCCGGAGAAGCGGACCTTTCTGCCCTTGCCACGCGAGGCGAGCTTGGCGACTTTCTTGGCGGACGATGACGGGGCCACGAGGGTGCGAGGCTATCGCCTCCCGGGTCCAAAAGTTGTCAGGGACGAGCCTGGAACGACCGGATGAGATCGTCGTAGGCCGCCGCGACCGCGGCGGGGGACGCGGCCCCCTGCACCCACGCGCGACCGGCCACACCCATCGCCGTCGTACGCACCGGGTCGGCGAGCAGCTCGGCGAGCGCCGCGCAGAACGCCTCCGGATCGTCCGGCGGTACGGCCAGTCCGCCTTCGCTGGCCGCGAGCACGCGCGGCACCTCGGTACCCGGGTCGACGGCGGCGAGTACCGGCCTGCCGGCGGCGAGGATCGAGTACGTCTTTGAGGGCACGCTGACCCGGCCGAGGCCCTTCTTGAGCGGCACGAGGTGGATGTCGCCGCTCGCGAGCACCTCGGGCACCCGCTCCCTGGGCTGGTACCCGCTGAAGCGCACGTTCGGGAGACCGGCGGCGTGCTGCTCGAGCGTGCGCCGCGCTGCGCCGTCGCCGTTGATGAGGAACGTCACGTCGGGGAACCGATCGGCCGCGGCAACCACCATCTCGAGCGACTGCGAGAACCCGACGTTGCCGGCGTACAGGACCACCGTCTCCTCGCCGATCCCGAGCTCGGCGCGCAGCGGCGTCAGCCGGTTCGCGGGTGAGATGAACTCCGTGTCGACGAAGTTCGGGATGACCTTCACCCGATCACGACGCGCCCGGGGCAACTTGGCGCTCACGTTGTCGCGGAGGTCGTCGCTGAGCACGGTGATGGCCGCTGCGCGTCGGTACGTGAACCGCTCCAGCCACGAGGCGACCCGGATGACGTGCCGGTTGGTGATCGCGCCCGTCTCCACCGCAGCGTCGGGGAACACGTCCTGGATGTTGAACACCAACGGACCGCGGCGGACCAGATGTGTGACCCAACCGGTGAGGCCCATCGTGAGCGGCGGCGACATTGCGATCACCGCGTCCACCCGACCTCCGCGCAGCGACGCCAGCCCGGCGAGCCCGCTGAAGCCCACGAAGCCAAACGCTCGACGGAGCAGGTTGCGTTTGTCGGAGCCAGGGAACGGATGCGCACGGGTGATGGTCCCCCACGGGGTCGACTCCCTGCGGACCCACTTGCCGTCCCACCCGTCCTCGATTCGGTGCTCGCGATACCACGGCAGTGCGGTGACCACGTGGAGCTCGTGGCCGCGGGCAGCGAGCTCGAGGACGATGCGGGTGATGACCTCACCCGTCGGTGCCGTGTCGGGCGCGAAGTGCGGGCACAGCACCGCGATGCGGAGGGGTTGGGCGCTCACTGCGCCAGCGCTCGCGCATAGACGCGCGCGAGCGCCGCACCGCTCGCGCGCGATGTGAAGTCGGCGGCTCGGCGATGGCCCGCCGCGATCAGCTCATCGCGACGCCGGTCGACTTCGTCGAGCACGCCTGCCCACGCGTCGGGCTCCAACGGCCGTACCAGACCTGCCTCGCCCACGATCTGCGGCATGCACGTCGCGTCGCTGCAGACGACGGGGGCACCCAGTGTCATCGCCTCGATGAGGGGCGCGCCGAAGCCCTCGTACCGACTCGGGAACACCATCGCGCGCGACATCGCGACGAGACCGTTGCGATCCGCGGCAGGGACGCGACCGATGCGACAGACGCGGCGGTCCGGGCATGCGGTCACCACGTGTTCGCCAAGGCCGACGCCGCCTGTGAGCACCAGCCGGAGATCGGGGTCGGTCCAGTGATCGCGCATCATGCGCAAGAGGAACTCGTGATGCTTG
Organism: Actinomycetota bacterium; assembly: GCA_043759015.1. Classification (GTDB taxonomy): domain Bacteria; phylum Actinomycetota; class Acidimicrobiia; order Acidimicrobiales; family Ilumatobacteraceae; genus UBA668. The sequence continues at coordinate 1,256 of JAYVMH010000382.1, read as the reverse complement.
TGGGGGTGGGTGACCGCCGGGTAGACGATCACCGGACCGTCACCGAGCGCGTATCGCCGGCGTAGCTCGCGTTCGTCCGTCACGTGCTCGGGCAGCACCGGCTCGATGCCGTGCGGCACCACCATCACCCGGTCCGCGTCGACCCCGTACGCATCGACCACCGAACCGCGCACGTACTCGGTCGGGACGGCGACGATCGTCGCCCGGCGCGCCGACGACGGGATGACCGAGTGGAGGTACGCCCGCTTCCGGCTCGAGAAGTACTGCGGGTAGGTGAGGAACTGGAGGTCGTGGATCGTGAGGACGTACGGGCGGTGAGCGCGAACCGGGGCGGTGCCTCCGCCGTGATGCACGAGGTCGGCATCACCGGTGTGCCGCCGCAACCACGTGGCCTCCCCCACGATGCGGCGGGCGCGACCGTGGCTCTCGAACGCGGGCTCGACCATCTCGCAGACCGCTGCCAGCTCCGGGTGGGCAGCGGTCAACCCTCGAGCGGCGGCGACCGTCGGCTTCCACGACGGCTCGGGTTGCTCGGCGAGGCCGAGGAGCTGGCGCACCAGGTACTCCTCGGATCCACCGACCGCGCCCGGCACGCACCAGAGCATGTTCACCAGCACCGACGGCGGCATGCCGTCGCGACGACCACCCGTCACGTCGCGAGCTCCCGATACGCCGCGGACGTCAGCACGGCGCTGTCGGCCCAACTGCGCCGCTGCGCGCGGGCGATGCCCTTCACCGACAGCTCGGCGTGGCGGCGCATCGCCTCGTGGATGCCGCGGGCGATGTCCTCGGGCCGCTGCGGGTCCACGAGGACGGCCGCGTTGCCGGCGACCTCCTCGGTGGCCGTTCCCAGGCTGGTCACCACCGGGGTGCCCTGTGCCATGGCCTCCAGCACCGGCAGGCCGTACCCTTCGCGTTCGCTCGGGTAGCAGAACGCCGTGGCGCCGGCGTACAGCGCTGCCAGATCGCCCGCCGGCACGAAACCGAGGAACCGGGTGACGTCGCTCGCGGCAACACCGGTGTCGCCCCATCCCGCGGCGCCGGCGATCACGAGCGGCAGCGAGTCGTCGAGCAACTGAACGGCCGCCACCAGACCCCGGAGGTTCTTGCGCGGCTCGACCGTCCCGACGAACAGCAGGTACCGCTCGGGCAGCGCGTACTTCATCCGGACGCGAGCCACGTCGCTCACCGATGCGCGCGCGGTCTCCACCCCCAGGGGCACGAGTCGAAGCCGTTCCGACCCGATGCCGGCCGTC
>JAYVMH010000381.1:0-10621 GCA_043759015.1 Actinomycetota bacterium | reverse complement strand
GGATGCAACAACGAGTCGCCCTCGTTCGGGCGCTGGCGCTCCACGCGCCGTTCCTCGTGATGGACGAACCGTTCGCCGCGCTGGACGAGATCACCCGCGCCGAGATGCGCGACCTCCTCAACCATCTCGTCGAAGGTCGTGGCGTGACCGTGCTGTTCATCACCCACAGCATCCCCGAGGCGGTGGCCCTCAGCGATCGAGTGCTGGTCAGCTCTCCCCGGCCGAGCCGCATCGTGGCCGACGTCGCGATCGACCTCCCTCGCCCGCGTCCGAGCGAGGTCGAGGATCTTCCCCGGTTCGTCGAGCTCTGCGCCGACGTGCGCCACGCGTTGCACCGCGGGATGCAGTCGGAGGCACGATGAGCCGGCGCATCGTCGCTCCCCTGCTCGGCGTCGCGGTGTTCCTCGGGCTGTGGGAAGCGTTCGTCCGTGCGTTCCACGTTCGCCCGTTCGTGCTCCGCGCACCGTCGAGCGCCCTGGGGCACCTGTGGGACTTCCGGTCGGGGTTCGCCAGCGCGGCGTGGGTCACGGTGCAACACGCGGTGATCGGCCTCGCCATCGCGCTGGTCGTGGGCGTGCTCGTCGGCGCCGTCCTCGCCGCCAGTCCGTTCCTCGAGCACGCCACACAGCCCGTGCTCACGCTCGTGCAGGTGGCGCCCTGGTTCGCGTACGTCAGCTCCGTGGTGCTGTGGCTGGGCTCGGGCACCAAGCCAGCGCTGTTCATGGTCGCACTCGTCGGTCTCCCCGCGTTCGTGTTCGCGACCATTGGCGGCATGCGCAGCGTGGAACCGGAGTCCTTGGAACTGCTGCACTCCGTGGACGCAGGCCACTGGGAGGTGCTGCGCCGACTGCGGCTGCCCTCGGCGGCACCGGTGCTGTTCACGACCGCACGTTTCAACTGGGGTCTCGCGCTGGCCGCGTCGTACTACGTGGAGGGCGCGAACTTCTCCGCCGAAGGACTCGGCGCCATCGGTCGGACGGCGGCCGCGCACAACGAAGCGGACGCGCTGTGGGCCGCCGTGTTCGCGATGGCCATCCTCGGCATGGCCGGTTTGCTGCTGCTCTCCCTGCTGGAACGACTCGGGTTGCGGTGGCACGTTTCCCAGCGGCCGAGCCGTCGTTGACCGGATACCGTGCAGAGCGATGGCCGAGCCCAGCATTCCGCCCACCCCGAGCAACGACCTCGACGATCTGCGTGCCCGAATCGACCATCTCGACGCGGCGCTGATCGCGATCGTGGCCGAACGGCTGGCCGTGTGCCGTGCGGTGGCCGGCGTGAAGCAGCAGTCCCACACGCCGGTGATCCAACCCAACCGCGTGCGCGACGTCGTCACCTCTCGTCGTCGTCAGGCCATCGAGGCAGGTGTCGACGCCGACTTCGCCGAGCAGCTGTTCCGCGTGCTCCTCACCGAGACCCACCGCATCGAGGTGGCCGGCCGCCGACCCGACCCAGCGCCTGACAAACAAGCCTTGGGTGCCGGTAGCTCCGGGCTGGACACGGTGGCCAGCCGCGTCGACCACGTCGTGGTCGCGGTACCCGACCTCGACACGGCCGTCGCGTCGATGGTCCGGCGGTTCGGCTTCCACGAGGTGCCACTTGCCAGCGCGCACACCGGCATGGCGGCCGTCTCGGCCGGCGGGGTCACCTTCGTCCTCGTCAGCCCGACGGCGTCGCCCGCCGCGGCCCGCTACGTGGAACAGCACGGCGGCGGAGTGCAACACGTCGCGCTGGAGGTGCTGAACGCCGGCTACGCGCGAGCGTGCCTCGCCGAGGGTGGCGCGCCGCTGCTCACCGATGTCGTCGTCGACGACGACGGTCACGAGCAGTTCTTCGCGGCCGACGACCCTGCGACCGGCCTACAACTCGGTTTCATCTCCCGCACCGGGCATCGCGTCGGCGTCAGCGCGACGAACGTGCTCGCTCTCTTCGACACACTCGACCAGCATCGGTAGGCTCAGCGAACCATGTCCCGCGCCCGAATCGCAGCCCTCGTCGCCGTTGCGGCCCTCACCGCCGCAGCGTGCGCCAACAGCACCGCCGGGCCCTCCTCCACCGCTCGCGGGTCCACCACCACGAACGGCGCCGACTCGGTTCCCGGCGATTCGGTGCTGCCGATTCTCGACGTGAAGCAGGGCGAGCCGTTCCCGGCCGATCGCTGTGCCGCCAACAAGGCCGCCGGCGAGATCCTGTATCTCTCCAGCTTCGATTTCGCCGCATCGGCATCGATCGTCGACGTGCTCGTCGCCAAGAAGAAGGGCTACTACGACAAGCTGTGCCTCGACGTCCAGTTGAAGGCCGGCTTCTCGACGAGCAACTACCCGCAGATCGCCGGCAACGACGCGCAGTTCTCCTCCGGCGGTTCGTTCAGCGAACTGGTCGACTTCGCCGACGCGAACGACGCCGGCTACGTCGCGCTCGCCGTCGAGGGCCGCACCGGCATCGACGCGCTGATCACCAAGGACGGCCAGGTCCCCACGCTCGAATCGATCCGGGGAAAGAAGATCGGCGTGAAGGGCGCGATCACCCCGTCGGTGAAGGCGATGCTCGCCAAGGCCGGTCTCGTCGAGAGCAAGGACTACACCACCGTGCTGCTCGACGGCTTCGACCCCACCGTGCACGTCCAGGTCCCCGACATCGTCGGCTTCCCCGGCTTCAAGAGCAACGAGCCCAACCAGCTCACCGCCAAGGGCATCAAGTTCAAGCTGTACGACCCCAGCACCGACGGGATCCCCGGCAGCTTCGGGATCATCTACACCAACAGCACGTTCCTGAAGACGTACCCAACCGCGGCGCAGGACTTCATGCGCGCCACGATCAAGGGCCTGCAGGACGCGATCGACGACCCCACCACCGCGGCGCAGGTGGCGGTCGACGCGATCAACGCCAACGGCAACGCGCTCTTCCTGTCGCCCGAGGGCGAGACCGCCCGCTGGGGTGTCGAGTCCAAGCTCGTCGAAGCGGGCGTCACCGCCAAGGCACCGCTCGGCCTGCCCCTCGTGGACCAACTGGAGAACGAAGTGAAGGCCTACGCCGCCATCGGCCTGTTCGACGGCAAAGCCCCCGACATCAGCACCATGGTCGACTCCAGCGTCCTCCAGGCCACCTACGACGCCACCGGCAAGCTCATCTGGCCGTCCTGAGCAGGACGGTGCGGGCGTGGTCGATGTCGGACTTGAGCTGGCTGATCAGCGCGTCGATCCCCTCGAACTTGCGCTCGCTGCGCAGGAAGTTGGCGAACTGGACTCGGGCGCGCTCGCCGTACAGGTCGGCGTTGAAATCGAGCAGGTGCGCTTCGAGCAACGAATGGTCGGCGTGCTCGTAGAAGGTCGGACGGCGACCGAGGTTGATCGCACACGCGTGCCGTGAACCGTCGGGTCGCAGGTACCAACCCGCATACACACCATCGGACGGCAGGCAGGTCGCGTTCGGTACTTCGACGTTGGCCGTCGGGAAGCCGAGCAGCCGACCCCGCTGATCACCCTTGACCACGACACCGCGCGCCTCGAACCGATGACCAAGCATCTGCGCGGCGAGCTCCACCTGACCACCCGCCATCGCGCGACGGATGACGGTCGAGCTGAGTGCCTCGTCGGGCCCGTCGTCGCGCTGCACGAGGGGCAGCGGATGCACCTCGAAGTCGTGGACGGCACCCAACTCGCGGAGCAGCGCCACGTTCCCACCGCGACCGTGACCGAAGTGGAAGTCGTCGCCGACGACGATCGACGAAGCGGCCAGGCACCGGACCAGCACACGCGTCGCGAACGCCGTGGGTTCCTCGCGCGACTGGGCCTCGTCGAACGCGACGACGACCGCCGCGTCGACTCCCGTCGCCTCGAGCAGTTCCAGCTTCTGGTCGAGGTCGGTGAGCAGCTGCGGTGCACTCTCCGGCCGCACCACCGACGCCGGGTGACGATCGAACGTCAGCACGACCGATCGTGCGCCGCTTGCTGCGGCGAGGCGGCGGACCTCGGCGACGACTGCCTGATGCCCACGGTGCACACCGTCGTAGGCGCCGATGGTGACCACCGAGCGCTCTCCGGGCCAGGGTGGGGTGGACAGGTCGGTGATGACTCGCACGGGACCCGACGCTACCGGGTCGCACCCGTGCGGGGCACTCCGGACCGGCTCAGCCGACAGGCGCTGCGACCACGACCGCGGGCTTGGCGGCATCGGCCCCGAACGCCTCGTACATGGCGAGGAGCTCGCCGCCGGGGTCGAGCACCGCCCACGGGCCTGGGCCGTCGAATCGGGCCAGCACGCGACCGTTGCGCACGAGACGGGCCGTCGCTTCGTCGACCGTCACCCGTGGGTAGTCGCGCACCGCCTCCGGCAGGGAGAGGAGCTCGACGACATCCGGCGCCGCCGCAGTTGCCACCTGGAACCCGCCGACCGCCACGCGCCTGAGACCTCGCAGGTGAGCGCCGCCGCCGCACAGCCGACCGAGGTCGTCGGCCAACGTGCGGATGTAGGTGCCCTTCGAGCAGTGCACCTCGATGTCGTAGACGAGCGGGTCGGGCGTCGGCGACACGTCGAAGCGGTGGACCGTCACGGGCCGCTGGGCTCGTTCGATCTCGATACCTTCGCGTGCCAGCTCGTGCAGCCGGCGGCCGTCCACGCGCACCGCGCTGACCATCGGCGGGATCTGGAGGATGTCGCCGACAAGATGCGCGCTCACCGCGGACTGCACCATCGCCGGAGTGAGGCCGGGCATGTCGAAGGTGCCCGTCACCACGCCGGTGGAGTCCAACGAATCGGTGGTGGTGCCGAACACCACCTGGCCGGTGTAGGTCTTGCCGAGGTCGGTCAGGAACCGCAACAGCCGGGTGCATCGTCCCACCCCCACGAGCAGCACCCCGGTCGCATCCGGGTCGAGGGTGCCGGCATGCCCCACCTGGCGCTCGTCGAACCGCCGGCGCACCATGGCGACGACGTCGTGGCTGGTGACCCCCGAGGGTTTGTCGACGACGGCGAGACCGTGGGTGTTCGGCGGCCTACGCCGAGCCATCCCCCGCCGTCCCATCCGCTCCGTCGACGCGGGGCCGTTCCGGAAGCGTGTCCTTGTCGTGCAGGATGCGTTCGATCCGTTCCGCAGCTCGAATCGCATCGTCGGGCTTGAACGTCAGGATCGGCGTCTTCTTGGCCCGCACCTGGCGACCGACACTGGACTGGATGCGGACGCGGTGCTGCGCCAACGCCGCCACGATCTCCTTGTCGCCATCCTCGCCGACGAGCGAGTCGTAGAAGACCACAGCGCGGTTCATCTCCGAATCCACGTCGATGGCGGTGATCGTGACCAGCGCCAGGCGCTCGTCGTCGATGCGGATCAGCTCCTCCGCGATCACCTCGCGGAGCGATTCGTTCAGTCGCGCAGTGCGCGGGTATCGATGGGTGGATGGAGCGGCAGTGCGCCGGGGCTTGGTCATGACAACCATCTCCTTTCTCGGGCGGTGATGGTCACTCGAAGATGAGTTTGGCGCGATTCGAACGCTTGAGCTCGGCCATTCCACTCGTCGTGGCGATGTACTCGATGGCGTCCCACAGCTTCAGCGCGTCGTCGCCCTTCGGGGCCTTGGAGATGACGGGCCCGAAGAAGCTCCCCTCTCCGGTTTGGCCGGGGTGGAACGTGATGATCGGCGTGCCCACCCCTTCGCCCGTACGGCTGAACGCGAGGTCGGTGTCGGCGCGAACGTAGGCATCGTGGGCAGGGTTCATCGCTTCCTCGGCAGCAGCGGCGGGAAGGCCGGCGGCGGCGAGCATCTCGCTCATGAAGCCGACGGGATCCTGGTTGATGTGCAGGCGCCGCTTGTTCAGGTGGAACGCCGAACCGGTTGCCGTGTACAGCGCATCGACCGCGTCGTTCCCGAGGTCGATGCGCACCTGATCGGCGACGCGATGCACGTACAGACCGGCCATGTGGCCGGCTCGATACTCGGGCGTGTACCAATCCTCGTGACGGTCTTGGTTGATCATCTTCAACGAGATGAAGCGCCATGCGATCTCGTAGTCGCGCTGGCGCTCCACTTCTTTGACCCAGCGCGACGTGACCCACGCCCACGGGCAGACGGCATCGAAGAAGAACTCGAGATCAGCCATGTAGCGAACCTACCCGGTCAGACGCGGGCGATCTCGCGCTCGTCGAACGTCTCGATGAGATCGCCCGGCCTCAGGTCCTGGAAGTCGCTGAGACCGATGCCACACTCGAAACCTTCGCGAACTTCGCGAGCGTCTTCCTTGAACCGCTTGAGCGACTGGATGGAGCCCTTCCAGATGATCGAGCCGTCGCGGAGGAACCGGACCTTCGAGCCACGGGTGATCGTGCCGGTGCGCACGAGGCAGCCCGCGATCGCACCGACACGGGGGACACGGAAGATCTCCCGAACTTCGGCCTCGCCGGTGATCACCTCCTCGAACTCGGGCGCCAGCATGCCGACCATCGCCCGTTCGATGTCCTCGAGGAGCTTGTAGATGATCTCGTAGGTACGGATCTCCACACCCTCGGACTCGGCCATCTCGCGTGCTTTGCGGTCGGGGCGGACGTTGAAGCCGATGAGCGTGGCGTTCGTGGTGGCCGCGAGACTGATGTCGTTCTCGGTGATGCCACCGACGCCGCGGTGCACGAACGCCAACTTCACTTCCTCGCGCTCGAGGCGACGCAACGACTCGGTGACGGCTTCCAGCGAACCCTGCACGTCGGCCTTGATCACCAGGTTCAAGGTGGCGACCTCGCCGGATTGGATCTGGCTGAAGATGTCTTCCAGCTTGACGCCGCGCTGCACGCGCGCATCGCCGCGCTGGTTCTTCAGGCGCTGACGCTGCTCGCGGGCCTCGGCAACCGTCTTGGCCGTCTTCTCCGTGTCCGAGGAGCGGAACTCGTCGCCCGCGTTGGGCACGCTCTGCAGGCCCAGGACCTGCACCGGGGTGCTCGGCCCGGCGGTCTTCACCTGCTCGCCCTTGTCGTCGATCATGGCGCGGACGCGGCCCCAGGCGGCGCCGGCGACGATTGCGTCGCCCACCTTGAGCTCACCCTTGTCGACCAGGATCGTGGCCACCGGCCCGCGACCGACGTCGAGGTTGGCCTCCAGCACGACACCCTTGGCGCGTCCCTTCGGGTTCGCCGTCAGCTCCTCGAGCTCGGCGACGACGAGCAACTGCTCGAGCATCTCCTCGACACCCACGTTCTGGGAAGCAGCCATCTCGACCACGATGGTGTCGCCGCCCCACGACTCGGGTACGAGCTCGTGCTCCGAGAGCTGCGCGTACACACGCTGCGGGTCGGCGTTCTCCTTGTCGATCTTGTTCAACGCCACCACGATCGGCACCTCGGCCGCCCTGGCGTGGTTGATCGCTTCGATCGTTTGCGGCATCACACCGTCGTCGGCGGCCACCATAAGCACCACGATGTCGGTGACCTGCGCGCCGCGAGCACGCATCTTGGTGAACGCGGCGTGGCCCGGCGTGTCGAGGAACGTGATCTTGCGGCCATCCTTCTCCACCTGATACGCGCCGATGTGCTGGGTGATCCCACCGGCCTCGCCGGCGACGACGTTTGCGTTGCGGATCTTGTCGAGCAGCGTCGTCTTGCCATGGTCGACGTGACCCATGACGGTGATCACGGGCGGGCGCCACTCCTGCAGCGCCTCGTCGTCGTCGTCGCTGTCGTCGAACAGCGCCTGGAGCTCCATCTCCTCCTGCTGACCGGCCTCGACCAGCAGCAGGTCGGCCCCGACTTCGAGCGCGAACAACTCCATCTGCTCGTCGCTGAGGGTCATCGTGGCCGTGACCATCTCGCCGTTCTGCAACAGGAAGCGGATGACGTCGGCCGCGGTGCGGTTCAGCTTCGGGGCAAACTCCTGGGCCGACACGCCGCGCTCGACGATGATCGTTCCCTCGGGGACCGGCGCGCTGTTCGGGGTGTAGCTGGAGCTGTAGTTGGGCTGCAACTCGTCGAAGTCGCGCCGCCGACGGGCACGGCTCTTCTTGCGCGGCGCACGCCGCTGGCCGTTGGGCCGCGGGCCGCCACCACCACCGGGACGAGGACCACCAGCGCCACCGGCACCGCCGGGACCACCAGGACCACCCGGCCCGGGACGAGGACCACCGAAGCCACCACCAGGACGAGGACCACCGAAGCCACCACCGGGGCGCGGACCACCAGGGCCACCACCGGGGCGCGGACCACCGGGCCCACCAGGACGGGCGGTGTAACCACCGGTGCGCGGACCGGCAGGACCACCGGTGCGGGCGCCGCCGGGGCCGCCCTGCGGACGGAGGCCACCGGGCGGGGGCGGAATCGGCTTGCCGGTGGCCGACAGGGGTCGGCCGGCAGGCGGCGGCGGAATCGGCCGACCACTCGTGGATGTCGGTCGGCCCGGAGGCGGACCGGACGGGCGCGACGGCGGCGGGCCTGCAGGCCGAGCGGCCGGCGGGGCGGCCGCGGCGGCCGGGCGATGCACCGACGGCGACGAAGGCGGCGGCGGCGGGGCGGCGGGGCGCTGCGCCGACCCGGGGGCCGGGCGGCTGCTGACGATGCGGGCGGGTGCGGGCCCGGCAGCGGGCTCGACCGGGGCGGGTGCGGGCGCAGGCGCTTCGACGACCGGCTGCACGACCGGCTTCACGACCGGCTTCACGACCGGCGCGAGGACGGGCGCCGGGGCAGGCGCTTCGACGGGCGCTTGCGCGGCAGGAGCGGGGGCGGGCTGCGCGACCGGAGCAGGAGGAGGCGCGACATCGACGACGGCCGCCGCCGGCATCTCCACTCGCTCGTGGGCAGGCTCGACCTTCGGGGAAGCGGCCTTCTTGGCAGCGGCTTTCTTCACCGGCTTGGCTGTGTCGGCCTGCGTCGGGTCCGGCTCCGTTGCGTGAGCAGCGTCGGCCGTGTCGTGAGGCGTGTCGTGAGGCGTGTCGTGAGGCGTGTCGTGAGGCGTGTCGTGAGGCGTCTCGTGAGGCGTGTCGTCGGCCTTGGGCGCGACGGCCTTCTTCTTGACCGCCTTGGGTTCCTCGGGTTGTTCCGGACGCGTGAGGCCCTCACGCTCGGCGCGACGACGAAGACGATCGGCCTGCGCTTCGATCAGCGTCGACGAGTGACTCTTCACCCCGACACCCATCACATCGCAGAGCGTCATCATCTCTGCATTCGTCATCCCGAGCTCTTTGGCGAGCTCGTGCACCCGTAGATTCTTCGCCAAACCCTTGTCAGCCTTTCGTAGGCGCCGGCTCACTGGGTGCGCACCCAGCAGCCGACAATTCTTCCATGTCGGTGATCAACTGTCTGAACGCGTTCTGCAACGCACTCAGACCCTCAGCGGGCGTTGCCCGCCGCCATGCCCGGTCGAACGCCTTGCGGCGGATCGCGACGTGCAGGCAGTCCTCGGAGCACAACCAGGCACCACGGCCCGGGGCGACTCGGCTGACGGCAGGACCGTCGGGGCCGAGCACGCACCGCACCATCCGCGTCTGCGGTCGTCGTGAACGACAACCGACGCAGGTGCGCAGCGGCGCTGCAGTGGACTCAGGCGTTGTCACCACTCCCTTCACTGTCCGTACTTGCACTGTCCGTACTTGCTTTCGCTGTCTCCGACGTCGCCGTCGCTTCGGCCACCTCGGTGGTCGCTTCTTGCGCAGCGGGCTCGCCGGCCTGCGCGGCCTGCTCGTTCCACTGGTCCTGCGTCAGCACGGTGCCATCGGCAGCGCGCCACTCCATCGCGCCGGTCTCGGCGTTCTGGACCCAATCGCCCTCGGCGTAATCCGCATCGTCGTCCATGCCGTCGACGGGCTGGGTCTCGCCGCGGATGTCGATGCGCACCCCAGTGAGGCGGGCGGCGAGGCGGGCGTTCTGGCCCTCCTTGCCGATCGCCAGGCTGAGCTGGTGGTCGGGGACGATGACGTCGGCCTGCGTGCCGTCGTCGCTGATGATGACTTCTTTCACCTTTGCCGGCGAGAGCGCCTTGGCGACGTAATCGGCCAGGTCCTCGCTGAACGGAACGATGTCGATCTTCTCGCCGCGCAGTTCGTTCACGACCATGCGCACACGGCCGCCACGGGCGCCGACGCAGGCGCCGACGGGGTCGACGTTGTGGTCGTTGCTCCAGACGGCGATCTTCGTGCGGTGTCCTGGCTCGCGGGCGCAGGCCTTGATCTCGACGATGCCGTCGGCGATCTCGGGGACCTCGAGCTCGAACAACCGCTTGATCAGGCCCGGGTGGGTGCGGCTGACGACGATCTGGGGACCCTTGGCCGTCTTGCGAACCTCGACGATGTAGGCCTTCACCCTGTCGCCCGGGACTGGACGCTCGAAGGGCACCTGCTCGGCCTTGGGCAGCAAGCTCTCCACCCTGCCGAGGTCGAGCAGGGTGTAGCGATCGTCGGCCTGCTGGATGATGCCCGTGACGATGTCGCCCTCGCGGTTCGCGTACTCCTCGAACTTGCGATCGCGCTCGGCCTCGCGGATCTTCTGGCTCATCACCTGCCGGAACGTCTGGGCGGCGATGCGGCCCATCTCCTCGCGCTTGGGCGTGTCGTCGCGGGGGTTCACCCAGTTGCCGTCCTCGTCCACGTCGTAGGCGGTGAACGCGAACTCCATCGTCTGCGGGTCGACCGACACCTCCACCTCGTCGGCGGCGGT
>JAYVMH010000380.1:0-10637 GCA_043759015.1 Actinomycetota bacterium | reverse complement strand
TTCCTGGGCGGGAGTCCGGCTTGTTCGGCACGTTCTTCGAGCTGGTCGTCGGCGCGGGAGGGCAACTGTTCACCGACGATGGCCTGCCGTGTATGGAGTCGCCGGAGGCGGAGTACGCCATCGAGATGCTCTGCCGCCTCGCCTCCCGAGCACCGGCCGACCTGCAGACCTGGCACTACGACCAGGTCGATCGCGCCCTGCTCGACGGCCGGATCGATGCGGCGGGAGTGTGGCCCGGGGGTTGGGGTGCCATCCGCGACCATTCGCTGGTCAATCGGTTCACGCCCCACCCGTACCCGGCCGGTCCCTCCCGCTGGGTCAGCTACGCAGGCTGCCATGCGTGGGCCATCCCCACGACGTGCGGCGATCTCCCCGGTGCCATGAACCTCCTGCGCCTGCTGACGAGTGCCGAAGCGAACGCGCTCGATGCGCAGGGCGGCAACGTGTGCGCCAACCTCGACGCGTTCGCCGCCCTCGAACCGGTGAACGACACCGACCGCCAGCGAATGGCGATCACCGTCGCCACGATCGAATCGGCGATGATCACCTATCCGCAGCACCCTCGCTTCCCCGAGGTGGAGGACGCCGGATGGCAGTCGATCAACGATGCCATCCGCGCGATGCGCAGCCCGCGGTCCGCGGCCAGGGAGATGCAGCGCCGAGCCCAAGCGGTGCTCGGCGCCATCTGATTCCGGTGAACCGACTCCCGAGGGCGTACGTCAGAGCGCTTCGTCGGATGGCGCGGGCCGGCCCATCCGCCGCAACCACCGGGCATGCGAGCGAACGGCGGCGGGGAACGACGGGTGTTGGCGGTACTCCAGCCCACGGGCAACGCAGACCGCGGCAAGACGAGGCTCGATCATGCGGTAGAGGGTGTGCGGCAGCTTCGGCGCGAGGTGGTGTTCCACCTGGTAGTCGAGCCCACCCATCAGCCAATGGGTGAACCGTCCCATCGGGAGAGCACTGAGCCGGATGTCGAGGGTGGTGCGCAGCTGGTGCGCCTCGAAGTCGGCTCCGCGACGCGGTGTTGAGGGATCCACCATCTCGGCGCCATCGACGCAGTGTGCGAGTTGGAAGAAGTTCGCCAACCAGAAGCCGACGAGCCACGAGATGCTCACGTAGAAGAGCAGCACGCACCACCACGGGAAGAGCAGCATCGGGATCACCAGGGCCCACGTGATGTGGAGTGCCTTCCCGAGCGCGATCATCGCCACATCACGAGTACGCAGTCGCGCCGGCAAATGGTGGCCGGATTGGCGGCCGGTGATGACCGTGGTGAGATCCGACAGGACGAACCACTGGATCGTCAGGAAGCCGTAGAGCACCCACATGTAGATGTGCTGGTACTTGTTCCAGACGTGCCACGGCTGTTGCGGGGCGAGGCGAGCGAACGGCGCCTGGTCGATGTCGGTGTCGAATCCGACCACGTTCGTGTTGCCGTGGTGCAAGCGGTTGTGCTTGAACCGCCAGAGGAACGAGCTGGCGCCGAGCAGGTCGGAGGAGTATCCCATCACCCGGTTCACCTGCTTCGAGGTGCTGAACGCACCGTGGTTGGCGTCGTGCATGATGCTCGTCGCCACGCCCACGCAGGCCACGACGAGCACCAGCGCGCACCCCATTCGAAACACGAGGCCGAGCGGTGCGAACACCAGGCCGTAGTAGCTCGCCGCCCAGATCGAGACGATGAGAACGGCCTTGCCCTTCAAACGCCGACGGGCCCTCGCGATCTCGACAGGGGTCGGCATCATCGCCGCGCTCAAGCTCGACATCGCCGACGCCGTGACAACGATCATGACCGAACCTCCGACTTCCGAGCCGTGTTGCGCCCCAGGGTCATGTGAAGAGGGACACGCCACCTGGGCCCACGAGGAGGCCGACGATGATGAGCACCGCGCCGTAGAGCAGCTGGCGGCGGGCAATCGCAAGGATACCGCCGATGACGAGTACGACGGCGAGCAACCAGAGCAGCAGAGTCATGTGAGTTCCTTCGGTGTTGTCGATCGTGCGCCCGACCACAGGACCACGGGCGGGAAACCGTTCTTCACCGTGGTCGGGCTACAACCGATGTGTACCCCTGGCCGATCAAGGTCCAAACAATTGAAGATCGAACCCGGATTTGATGGTTTGGAACGGCACCGGATGGGGAACCACGAGCGTGTGAAGTGCAACGCGTCGCGGACCAACTGCTTGAAAAGCTGGGTATACTTCGCCCCGATTCGTGGTCTCCTCCACGTCGATCGACCGGAGGCTCATCGTGCCGTTGGAAGTGAGGGCCCAGCGTGACGGAGCGACGCTCCACGTTGCCCTCGTCGGCGACCTCGACGCGCACACCGCTCCCATGGTCGCCGAAGTGGTCGATCCGCTGCTCGCGGCCGAGGACCTCACCGCTGTGGTGGTCGACGCGCACGAGCTGTCGTTCATGGATTCGGTGGGGATCACCGAGTTCCTCAAGATCCATCGAGTCGTCGCCGAGCGCGGCGGCTTCGTGCGACTCGCCGGTGCCGGCCCAACGGTCCGACGGGTGCTCGACATCACCGGTCTGTCGGAGTTGCTGGACATTCGGTAGCACGCGGGGCCTGTCGAGATGAACCACATGGCCGACGGCACCATCGAACGCCCCGCGGCGTTCAGCGAGCTCGTCGTCATCCGCAAGGACTTCGCGAGGTGGCTCGCCCATCACTCGATCCACGGATCCCCGGCCGACCAACTGCTCGTGATTCTGAACGAAGTCGTCACCAACGCGATCGAGGCGTCGCCGGCGAACGCCACGATCACCACGCAGTGGGCCCTCGACGACCTCGAGGTGCGCCTCACCGTCGAGGACGACGGCCCCGGCTTCAGGTATCACCGTGCCGAGCCCGTCGGTCCGGAGGCTGTGCGCGGCCGCGGGCTCACCATCGTCGAGGCCCTCAGCGACCGCATCCAGGTGCAGAACGAGGGCAATCGCACCACGGTGACCACGTGGACGAGGGTGAAGCGGTAGCCCATGACGCCGGCGCCGGAGATCCGGATGTTGCTCCCAGCGTCGAGCTCGCTGCTGGGCTTCTGCCGTCTTGCGGCGTCGGCCGCCGCCGCATCGATCGACTTCGACGTCGACGAGCTCGACGACCTGCGCACCGCAGTTGGTGAAGCGGTGGGCCTGTTGCTCGAAGGCGTGGGTCCGCCGGCCGCACCATCTCCGCTGAGCCAGCTCGAGCTGCACATCTCGCTCCACGACGACTCGATCGAGATCGTCGGCGCGCTCGAAGGCGCCACGTTGCCGGCCGGCACCGAGTCCGACCTGACGCACGCCCTGCTGGCCGCGACCACCGACGACTACTCATTCGACCAGCAACTCGGTCGACGATCGTTCCGTGTGGTGAAGCAACGAACGTCGTCGTGATCGTCGAGCCCGACCCTCGCTTCGTCGAGTTCCGCAGGACCGCAGCGCCGGAGCTCCGCAACGAACTGGTCGAAGCGAACCAACGTCTGGCGGTGTACGTGGCGCGGCGATACTCCAGCAGGGGTGTGCCCGACGCCGATCTCCGGCAGGTCGCCTACATCGGGCTGATCAACGCCGTCGATCGTTTCGATCCCGAAGTGGGCGTGCGCTTCGCGACGTTCGCCGGGCGCACCATCGAGGGTGAGCTGAAGCGCCACTTCCGCGACAAGACGTGGACGGTGCGTGTGCCCCGCGGCGCACAGGACCTGTCGTTGGCGGTGCGCAGCACGATCGACCGGCTGACTCCCGAGCTCGGCCGCGCGCCACGGCCGGCGGAGGTGGCGGCGGCGCTCGGGGTGTCCGACGACGCGGTGATCGAGGCACTCGCCGTGTCGGCGAGTCGCATCGTCGACAGCCTCGACCGCCCTTCTGGCCACGAAGGGGTGGACCTCGGCGAACAGATCGGTGCAGAAGACCCCCGACTCGCCGCGGTCGACGGTGAGATGACGCTGCAGCAGTTGCTGCCCCTCCTGTCCGATCGCGAGCGGCGGATCATCGAGCTGCGGATCTACGACCGTCTGTCGCAGGGAGAGATCGCCGAGGTGGTCGGCATCAGCCAGATGCACGTGTCGCGTCTGTTGCGCCGGTCGATCGAGGTGCTTCGGAACGCGACCAGACCCTGACCGACCCGGGCCTGGTTTGGATTGTCGCGAACGCGGGGAAGATTCGGCATCGGAGGACCACCATGCGAGCGCGCACATGACAACGAACCGGAGCCATCCGTGGGAACGCCACCCGGCCATCAAGGGACGGGAGCTGACCACCGGCGAGCGAGCCGCCGACCACGTGCGCAACGGCATGGGATCGTGGCCGTTCGTGTTCGCGTTCCTCGGCTCGATGGCCGTCTGGGTCATCGTGAACACCATGATGGGCGGCAAGAACGGCTTCGACCCGTTTCCGTACATCCTCCTCAACCTCTTCCTTTCGATGATCGCAGGTTTGCAGGGAGCCATCCTGCTCATCGCGGCCAAACGATCGGACAGCATCTCGGCCGAGCTCGCCCAGCACACCTTCGACAACACCGAGGCCGACACCAAGTTGCTCACCGAGAACACCGAGCTCACGCGGCAGGTGAAAGCCAACACGGACACGCTTGCCGCGCTCGCGGACAAGATCGACGCACTGGCTGTGCAGCTCAACCGTCCTTGAGCGGCACGTCCTTGAGCGGCACGTCCTTGAGCGGCACGTCCTTGAGCGGCACGTCCTTGAGCGGCACGGTTGACCATCGTGTTTCGCCGAGAGCAGATGCGGGTACGACCTCATCATGAGTGACGCGAACCAACCTGAAAGAGGTCGCGAGATGAGCGAGTCGACATCGATCCACAACAGCCCGCAACGCGATCGGGTCGAGACCACCACGCCGGCGACACCAGTTCAGGGCGAGGCCCAACACGACGAGTCGACCTCGCGAACCACGTCGACCTCGCGCTTCTCCCCCGACGCGATCGTGGCCGCGATTGCCGGAGTGGTGCTGCTCGTCCTCGGTCTCGTCGTGGTCACTCGCGCCGGCGTGAGCGGGCCGCTTCGTCTCCCGATCGTCACTGCCCTCGGCTTCACCCACACCGCGATCCTCGGGATCATCGAGATCGTGTTCGGTGCCGGACTGCTCCTCGCCGGCGCCACGGCATCGCGCACGGGCGCACTCATCTTCTCCGCCACCATGGGCATCGCAGCGTTCGTCGGTGCCGTGCAAACCAAGTCGTTCAAGAGCTCGCTGGCCCTGGAGTCAGGCCTCGCCTGGCTGGCAGTCATCGTGGCGGTGGTCGTCGCGGGTGCAGCGCTGCTCGCACCGCGCTACACCAAGCACTCCACCGTGGTGACACCGCGATGAACCGCACTGCACTCTTCGCTCCAATCGCCTTCCTCGCTGCCTTCACGATGGCGAACCCGGTTGTCGACGCGGCGGTTTCACCCGTTGGTCTCGGCACCGCGACCAGTTACGCGGTCCTTGCCGGCACCACGGTCACCAACACCGGTCCAAGCACCGTCGACGCAAGTCTGGGCGTCAGCCCTGGGAGCGCCGTCGTCGGTTTTCCTCCGGGTCTCGTGTCGGGTGGCGCCATCCACGCGGCTGATGCCCAAGCGGGGAAAGCGAAATCCGACCTGGTCACTGCGTACAACGCTGCCGCAGGGCGGGCGACCACGGTGACCGTCAGCGCCGACCTCGGCGGTCAGACACTCGTGAGCGGGGTCTACACGGGAGGGGCGCTCTCCCTCACCGGCACCGTCGTGCTCGATGCACAGGGCGACCCGAACGCCGTGTTCGTGTTCCAGGCCGCCAGCACGCTCATCACCGCCAGCGCCAGCCGAGTGTCACTCATCAACGGCGCGAGTGCGTGCAGGGTTTTCTGGCAGGTCGTCAGTTCAGCCACGCTCGGGACGGGCTCTTCGTTCGTCGGCACGGTCCTCGCGCTCACGTCCATCACCGCCGCAACCGGTGCGTCGATCGCTGGACGGCTCCTGGCCCGCAACGGAGCGGTGACGCTCGACTCGAACACGTTCACGGGTGCGGCGTGCACTCGCTCGGGCGGCAACGGCGGCAACACCGGCCCGACCATTCCCGGCACCGGCAGTTCGTCGTCACCGACCGCCACGATGGCGATCATCTTCCTCGCCGTCGGACTGACCACCCTCGTCGTCGTCAGCCGGCGCCCGGTGCGGACCGGCCGCACCAGTGCACGGCGCTGACCTCGCGACCTGCTGGGACATCACGCTGTCGAGGATTTAGTCTCACCACCGAGAGGTGATCGTGACACGATTCGGCGTCATCGCAGTGAGTGCAGTGGTTCTGGTCGGTTGCGGGGCGGGAACCAAGGTAGGTGTCGGCACCGTCACCTCGACCCCGCGTGCACCAACGACAAACCCACCACCAGGTCCAACACCGACGGCTCCACCAACGGCAGCGCCGCCGCCCACCGACTCGGCCACATCACTGGCACGTGGGTCCTACGAGCCTGCTGGCGTCGGCGGCCTGCCGACGCCGTCCGAAGGACAGTGGAAGGTGGGCGACAGCGTCGGCGGCGCGCCCGTGCTGTGGACCACCTCGTTCCATCCGCTCGCCGCAGTCCCGACCGTCAAGGTGTCCGCCGCGGTCATCGATCAGGACAGGCTCACCGCCGCGCTCTACAACGGCACGAAGCTCCCCGGGGGCGGTCCGTACACCAACGGCGACCACGTCGGCAAGGACGCCCAACCCGCGCTCGTGTTGGCATTCAACGGCGGCTTCCTCTTCAAGCACTACACCGGCGGGTACTTCACCGAAGGCAAGATGTTGAAGCAGCTGACCGACGGCCAGGCGACGCTCGGCGTGCGCAAGGACGGGCATCTCGTGCTCGGCCTCTACGGCAAGGACATCAAGAACGACGGCTCGTGGCTCTCGCTGCGACAGAACCTCCCGCCGGTCGTGGACGGCGGCAAGAACTCGCTCGGCCAGTACCCGGGCACCTACTGGGGCAACGACTTCAACAACGTCGACCTCAACCTCCGCTCTGCCATCTGCAACCGCGCCGACGGCAAGCTGATGTACATCGTGATGGGCATGGTGCGGATCAACACGCTGTCGGACGAGCTCGCCCGGCTGGGCTGCACGCTCGCCATGGAGCTGGACATCAACGGGCACTGGCCCCAGTTCACCTGGTGGCAGCCAGGCTCCGGCGGGCGCCACGGCGCACAGCTGGACCCGAAGATGTGGAAGCCGGAGCGTTACGTGACGACATCGGAGAAGGACTTCATCGCCATGTTCGACCCGGCGGCCCTTCCCGCTGGCGCGGTCTTCTCCGGCTGAGTTCGCCAGCACCCGCAGCAGAGCGGGCGGAGCGCGGCCCAAAGGCCCTATTCCAACGCGGGCCATGCGGGTGCAAGATCGGTCCATGCATCGTTGGAATACCATCGTGGAGCCGTTCCGGATCCACTCCGTGGAACCCATCAAGGTCACGACGGTCGAGGAGCGAGCGGCGCGACTCGACGACGCCGGCTACAACCTGTTCAACCTGCACGCGGAGGACGTGCTGATCGATCTGCTGACGGACTCCGGCACCGGCGCGATGTCGCGCGACCAGTGGGCCGCCATTCAGCGCGGCGACGAGAGCTATGCCGGGTCGCCCTCGTGGTTCCGCTTCCTCGACGCGGTGCAAGGCCTGTTCCCGTTCGAGCACGTCATCCCGACGCACCAGGGTCGGGCCGCGGAGAAGATCCTGTTCTCCGTGATCGGCGGGCCGGGCAAGTCGATCCCCAACAACACCCACTTCGACACCACCCGGGCGAACGTCGAGTACACCGGCGCCGAGGCCGTGGACCTCGTGATCCCCGAGGGCCGCCAGCCCGACCTCGTGCACCCCTTCAAGGGCAACATGGACATCGACGCGCTCGACCGTTTCATCGTCGACCGGGGACCCCAGAACGTGCCCGTCGTGTTCGTCACGATCACGAACAACTCCGGCGGCGGACAACCCGTGTCGTTGGCCAACCTTCGCGCCGTCCGTGGGGTGTGCGACCGTTACGGCATCCCGCTGTTCCTCGACGGCTGCCGGTTCGCCGAGAACGCATGGTTCATCCGCGAGCGCGAAGAAGGTCAGCAAGGCCGCCCCGTGAAAGACATCGTCCACGACATCGCCGCGCTCGCCGACGGTATGACGATGAGCGCGAAGAAGGACGGACTCGCCAACATCGGTGGCTGGTTGGCGATGAACGACGGCGCGCTCGCCGCCCAGTGCCGCAACCTGCTGATCCTCACCGAGGGCTTCCCGACCTACGGAGGGCTCGCCGGTCGTGATCTGGAAGCGATCGCACAGGGCCTCACCGAGGTCGTCGACGAGCACTACCTGCAGTACCGGATCCGGTCGACCGCCTACCTCGGCGAGGCGCTGGACCGCGCCGGTGTGCCGACCGTGAAGCCCGCCGGCGGCCATGCCGTCTACCTCGATGCCCGCGCGCTGCTGGCGCACATCCCCCCACTGCAGTACCCGGGTCAGGCGCTCGCAGCCGCGCTGTACCTGGAGGGCGGCATCCGCGGGTGCGAGATCGGCACGGTGATGTTCGGCGCACATCCCGACGGGACCGAGACGCCCGCTGCGATGGACCTCGTGCGCCTTGCGATTCCACGCCGCACCTACACGCAGAGCCACATGGACTATGTCATCGAAGTGGTCACGTGGGTGGCAGCCAGGGCCGACGGGCTGAACGGGATGCGTATCGTCGAGTCCGCGCCTGCGCTGCGGCACTTCACCGCCCGGTTCCGACCGGTCGAGGGTGACGCGATGAGCTAAGCCTTGAGCTAGCTAAGCCCGGGCGAGGCGGGGGTCGCCGACGGTGACCGTTCCGTCGAAGGCGCCGCGCCAGTTGCGCGAGCGACGCGTGAGGGCCGCGAAGCCGAACAGGATCAGCCCCGCGCCGATTCCGAACGCGACGCGCAGGTTGACCAGGTCGCCGATGGCACCGATGAACAGCAGACCCAGGCCGTACGAGACGCCCATCGCCGCCTGCATGATCGACATCACCCGTCCCCGGCTCTCCGGCGGCGCGTCGCGCTGCACGATGGCCGACGAACAGATGAACATGCTGGCCGACGCGCCGCCGAGCACCACCGCAACGGCCACCAGCCACGCCGGGTTCGGCGCCAACGCGTAGGCCGTAAGGGCGATCGCCACCACGAACACCACGCGCGATACGAGGAACGAACGGTTGCGACGACCGGCGAGCATCGTGATCGTGATCCCGCCGAGGATCGCGCCGACGCCCTGGGCCGACGCCACCAACCCGGTCAGGCTGGTGCCACCGCCGAACACGGCGCGGACGTAGATCGGGATGAGACCCATGAAGGGAACGATCGTGAGGTTGAACAGCACCAGGAGCACCACGCCGTGGTAGCAACCCGGTGTGGCCCGCATCGCCCGGAGGCCCGAGGTGAACCGTTCGCGGACCGAGCCCAAGCCGACGCCGTGCGGTTTGAACGGCCGGCGCACGAGGGCCACCGCACCGGCCAGCACCACGAACGAGAACGCGTTGAAGCCGATGGTCAACGCCGGGCCCACGGCCAGCACCATGAGGGTGCCGAGCATCGGGCCGACGATGCGGCCGCCGTTCCACGAGTACACGCCGAGCGACACCATCGCCATCAGTTCATCCGGTGGGACGAGATCAGGTTGCATCGCCGAGTACGACGGCGCACCGGTCGCCCCGGCCGCGCTGGCGAACAGGATCAGGACGGTGAGGATCCATGGGGTGCGCACGCCCATCCCGAGCACGACGGCGAGCACGGTGGTGACCATCGCCTGCACGATCAACGCCCAGCCGAACACCTTGCGTCGGTCGTAGCGATCCGCCAGCAGACCACCGATGGGCGATGCAATGCCCTGGGGCATGAACGTCGCGAGCGCGACGAGACCCGTCTGCAGTGCGCTTCCGGTGTGCGCTGCGACGAGGCTGCCGACGACGATCAGCTGCACCCACGTTCCGATGTCGCTGAAGACCGCCGCGCCCCACAGCAGACGCACTTCCCGGTGACGCAGCGGGACGAACGGGTGGTTGCTCACGACAAGCACCAAGGCTAGCCAAGGGGTGTTCGAGAACCCGGACCGTCAGGGCATGGCGTCGGACACATCGGCTTCGACGATGGCCCGCAGGTGCGGCCACGCGGCCGCGAAGCCCGCATGCAGCGGACGGTGGTCCACCATCTCGACCGGCACCCACACCACGGCATCCGTCTCGAAGTTCACCGATGCGCCGAAGTGATGGTCCACCTCGAGCACCACGGTGGTGTAGGTCCAATCGGTGGCGGGAGCGAACACGTACTCGCCGAGCACCCGATGGTGCGGCGGGATCGCGCCGACCTCCTCGCTCGCCTCGCGCAACGCGGCTTCGAACGGCGACTCGCCCTCGTCGATCGCGCCGCCGGCACAGCTCCACGTGCCACCCTCGTGGGCCATCGCGGAACGCTTCTGCAGCATCACCAACGTCGGCTCGGTGCGCGAACGCAGCACGAACACAACACCGGCCGCGCCGAACATCCCCCATCGGACGTGGCCGTCGGAGCAGCGTAGAAATCCATCACCGGACCGTCGGAACACCGAGGAGGGCAGGCTCAGGTGGTGGGAGTGCCGGCCGGGGCGCCACTGCAGCCGCCCGGCAACGCCTTGCCGGCGAGGTCCGTGCCGAGCAG
>JAYVMH010000379.1:0-26759 GCA_043759015.1 Actinomycetota bacterium | reverse complement strand
GTGGCGGTCGGTGACCACGCCGACCGAGATCGTCAACGGCTGGGACGTCACGCTCACCGTGCGGCCGACCGTGTTGGCGTTCACGGTCGACCAGGGCGACGCCCGCCACGCGGTCGCCTGCGATGTCGCCGCGCAACGGTACGTGCGGGGCAGTGCGCGCTTTCCGAGCGAGCCCGAGGGGTTCACGGCCGAGCCGAACTGGTTCGATCCGCCCGATCGTCCGCTCGCTCCTCGGGACTGCGTGTGGACGCCGCGGGCCAAGGGCGACGGCACGGTGACGATCGCCATCACCTACAACGTCACCGCCATCGCTGCGGGCCGCGTGTTCGAGTTCGCGCCCCGTACCCAGACCGTGGTCGCCCCCATCGAGGTCGTCGAGCTCCGGGTCGTCAACGTCATCGGCTGACGAGCGCCCGGGTCCGGGTTCGGGCCGCGCTACTTCACCTGGTCGTCGCGGGCGACGGTGGCGGGGTCGACCCCGCCGGCCTTCGCCTCGGCCAACGCCCGGGCCTGGCCGATCCAGTCCTCGCGTTCCACGCGGGCGTCCTGGAAGTCGGGGGTGATGTCCTGCAGCTGGGTCAGCGTCATGCCGGCGATCTGCTCGAAGGTGGTCACCCCGGCGTCGACCAGCACCTGCTCCAGCGCCGGGCCCACGCCGACGATCAGCTTCAGGTTGTCGGGCCCCGCCGAGACCGGGGCCGCCACCGCCACCGACCCGCCGTTCGACGAGAACGCCAGCGGCGTCGCCACGGCCAGCGGCGCGTCCGGCGCACCCATGAGCCGCTCACCGTTCTCGATGGCCTCGAGCAGGTGCATCGAGATGTCGGCCACCTTCACCGAGCTCTCGTCGACCCCCTGCGCCTTCACGCCGTCGTCGAGCATGATGTAGCAGAAGGGGCAGGCGGTGGCGACGCGCGACGCGCCGGTGGAGATCGCCTCCTGGGCCCGCTCGTCGTTCACCTTCTTGCCGATGGACTCCTCCATCCACATGCGGGCGCCGCCGGCGCCGCAGCACATGCCCTTCGTGCCGTTGCGGCCCATCTCCACGATCTCCACGCCCTTCAGCGAGCCGATCACCCGGCGGGGCGCCAGGTACACGTCGTTGTGGCGACCGAGGTAGCAGCTGTCGTGGTAGGTGACGCGCTCCTCGAGCGTGGCCGTCGACACGTCGAGCTGACCCGACGAGATCAGCTGCTCCAGCAACTGGCTGTGGTGGATCACCTCGTAGTGGCCGCCGAGCTGCGGGTACTCGTTCTTCAGGGTGTTGAAGCAGTGCGGGCACTGGGTGATGATCTTGCGCACGCCCATGCCGTTGAGCATCTCGACGTTGGGCATGGCCAGCATCTGGAACAGGTACTCGTTGCCCGACCGGCGGGCCGAGTCGCCCGTGCACATCTCGCTCGGGCCCAGGATGGCCACGTCGATGCCGGCCCGCTTCAGCAGCTTGGCCATGGCTTGGGTGACCTTCTTGTTCTTGTCGTCGAACGACCCGGCGCAGCCGACCCAGTACAGGTACTCCTGCGTGAGCGGCTGGCCCGGATCGACGATGGCGACCTCGAGCCCCTTGGCCCAGTCGGCCCGGGTGCCCTGGTCGATGCCCCACGGGTTGCCCTGGTTCTCCATGGCCCGGTAGGCGTTGCCGAGCTCGGCCGGGAAGTCGGACTCCATCAGCGACTTGTAGCGCCGCATGTCGAGGATCTTGTCGAGGATCTCGATGTTCACCGGGCAGTTCTCGTCGCAGGCCTTGCACGTGGTGCAGGCCCAGATCTCCTCGGACGTGATCCGCTCGAACAGCGAGTTGGCCGAGATGGTGATCTCCCGGTCGACCCCGATCGGCGGGGTCACGTGGGCGTGGGTGGCCGTGGCCGCCATGACCTCACCGGTCTTCAGCACGATCTCGCGCGGGTCGAGCGGCTTGCCCGTGGCGTGGGCCGGGCACACGGCCGTGCAGCGGCCGCACATGGTGCAGGCGTCGGTGTCCATGAGCTGCTTCCAGGTGAAGTCCTCGACCACCGACGCACCGAACGTCTCCAGCTCGGTCTCGGCCAGGTTGGGCATGGCCTTCATGGCGCCCTTCGGGCGCTCCCTGTCGCGCAGGTACATGTTCAGCGGGCTGGTGAGCATGTGGCGCAGCATGGTGAGCGGCAGCATGATCAGGAACGCGGCGAACGCGAGGACGTGACCGACCCACGAGATCTGGTGCCACGTGCGCAGGGTGCTCTCGGCCAGCCCGTCGACGAGACCCGACAGCGGGTAGCCGACGAAGCTCCACTTCTCGAACCCGGGCCGGCCCTGCTCGGCGATGCGGAACATCTCGGCCGCGAACCCCGAGACACCGATCAACCCGAAGACGCCGAGGATGATGGCGTGCTCGGGCTTCGACTTGATGCGGATGCGGTAGGGCCGCTGGATGTAGCGGCGCACCGCGGCCCACACGATGCCGCCCAGGAACACCAGACCGGCGCCGTCGCCCACCGCGGCGTAGGCCATGTAGGTGCGGCCGTGCAGGAACTTCAGGCCCTCGGGCAGCTGGTGGTCGACCTCGAGCACCGTGGTGACCCCGAGCAGCAACAGGAACCCGAAGTAGATCATCGAGTGCATGACGCCGGCCGCCGGGTCGCGCAGCAGCGTCTTCATGTAGACGCCGGCGCGGAAGTCCTTCATGCGCCGCTTCACGTTGCGGGTGGTGGTGGACCGGTTGTCGGGCCCGCCCCGCTCCCAGTTGCGCACCCGCTGGGCGAAGATGAACGCCCCGTAGGCCAGCAGCACGGGGATCACCGTGTAGAACATGATCTGCAGGGCGCCCGGGATGCCGCCGAACACCTCGCGCGACACCTTGGACGTGTCGTGCCACTTGGTGAACTGCGGGACCAGGCCCGACGCGGCGGTGAACAGCGCCATGCCCACGCCGAGGCCGATGACGACCTGGTGGGGCTTGACGCGCTTGGGACCGGTGTCGGCAGCGGGTGAGTCGGAAGCGTCGGTGTGCATCACCCCCCGACGTTACTCAGCCGTAGATCGTGCGATCGAAGTCCCGGATGCGCCCGGCCAGGACCGCCATGATCTTGGCGGCCAGGGTGGGGACGTCCTGGAGGACCCCGGCGAAGTGGCGCTGGTCGATCACGAGCAGCTCGCACTCGGTGTCGGCCGTGACCGTGGCGGTTCGGGGACCCCGGTCGAGGAGCGACAGCTCGCCCACGACGGCGCCCGGGCCGAGGGTCGTGACCTTCTTGCCGTTGCGGCGCACGGTGGCCGACCCGGTGCGGATCACGAAGGCCTCCCGGCCCATCTGACCCTGATCACAGATGATGTGCCCGACCGGGACGGTGATCTCGTCGGCGGCACGGGCGATCTTGGCGAGGTCCTTGGCCGCGCACCCCGAGAACAGGGCAACGTTGCGAAGGTGGTCGAGTTTGTCCTGCTTGCTGGCCATGGGTGGGCATCATAGGCATCACCTGGTGGTGGCCTTGACCATGCCCCGATCGGGGCTGTGGCGGTCCGCCAAACAAGAACGCGCTGGCTTCATCTCGCCGAAACACTTGTGAAATGTCGTCTCTCTACGGTCGCATCCGTGGACCCCGACGTCGTAGTGGTGCGATGGCCGATCGAGCGCAGTGAGCGCGACCGGTTGAGCGCGCTCGGCCGGCCCCGCCTGCTCCTCGTCGCTCCCGATGTGCCCGCGCCCATCGTGGACGATCCCCTGGAGGACTGGGTCCGGGTGCCGGTACCCGACCACGACGTCCGGGCCCGCATCGAGACCCTCCGCCGCCGGGCCTCCGCTTCCCCCAACGGCACCAGCAACGAAGAACCCAGCCTCGACGACGACGGCGTGCTGCGCTGGCACGGCCGCTGGGTCTCGCTCCCCCCTGTGGAGGCGCGCCTCACCCGCGCCCTCCTCGATCGTTTCGGTGCCGTGGTCGGTCGCGAGGCACTCGCCCGCGCCGGCTGGCCCGAGGGCGCGCCCGGCCGGAACGCGCTCGATGTCCATGTGCTACGACTGCGTCGTCGTCTCACGGAGGTCGGCCTCGCCATCCGCACGGTGCGGTCGCGTGGATATCTCCTCGAGGGCTGCTCGTCGTTTGCCAAGGAAGCCTGAGGAATCATGTTCACCGTCGAACGATGATCCTCGAACCAACCACCTACCCAGGAAAGCAAGGAGGGCGAGGGTGCTCAGCCTCGTGACCGCCATCATCAAGCCACACAAGCTCGACGACGTGAAGTCGGCCTTGCGCGACGCAGGCATCCTCGGCCTGACCGCCACCGAGGTGAAGGGGTTCGGCCGCCAAGGCGGCAAGACCGAGACCTACCGCGGCGCCGAGTACACCGTCGACTTCCTCCCCAAGGTGAAGGTCGAGGTCGTGTGCGACAGCAGCGACGCCGACCGGGTCGTCGACCTCGTCGCCGCCGCCGCCAAGACCGGCAAGATCGGCGACGGCAAGATCTGGGTGCTCGAGGTCGGTCGCCTCCTGCGCATCCGCACCGGTGAACAAGGCGGCGACGCCGTCTGACCCACCGCGTCGGGCCGACGCGGACACCACCCCAACGCTCGATCGAACGTGCCCCGGACGCCACGCGCGCTGGGGCACGTTCGCGTTCCCCCGATGTGAGGTTTCTGACAGATGCACGACAGAGAGCTGTTCCTGACGCGTCACACACGCAACACGGTTGAGAAATGACGCCTCCGTACGGTGCGCACCGTTCCCCCGTAACCACCGCGCAGGTCCAATGGCGCACCAGCGGTTCCCACCCAGAGCCAAGGAGACGCATGCTGTCCGCATCAGCCCCATCCGACGTACGTGAGCGCCACGTCGCGCGACGTCGGCTGTCACGCCTCGCCCTCGGCGGCCTCGTCGCCAGCGCCGGCGTGCTGCTGTCCGCCGGCGCCGCCTTCGCCGCCGACGACCCGCCCACCGTCGAATCGGTCGACGTCGCCGTCAAGGCGGCGGTGACCTCGAACAACCTCCTGTGGGTCGTCATCGGCGCCGCCCTCGTGATCTTCATGCAGGCGGGCTTCGCCCTCGTGGAGACCGGCTTCTGCCGGGCCAAGCACTCAGCCCATGTGGTGTCGACGAACTTCGCCATCTTCGGCCTCGGCTTCGTGGGATTCTTCTTCGTCGGGTTCCCGCTGGCCTTCGGTGGCTTCAGCTTCTCGGCCTTCGGCCTCGACACGCCGATGCACGCCAAGCCGCTCATCGGCAGCGGCAGCTGGGCCTTCCTGTGGCAGGGCTGGACCCACATCGGTGATCACGCCACGCCGGCGCTGCTCGCCCTGTTCCTGTACATGGCGGCGTTCATGGACACCACCGCCACCATCCCGACCGGCTCCATGGCCGAGCGTTGGAAGTGGAAGAGCTTCATGATGTGGGGCATCTTCTGCGGCGCCATCTACTACCCGCTGTTCGCGGCGTGGACGTGGGGCGGCGGCTGGCTCTCCCAGACCTGGAAGTCCATGAGCCTCGGCGCCGGCTACGTCGACTTCGCCGGTTCGGGAGTCGTGCACGCCGTCGGTGGCGCCGCCGCCCTCGCCGGTGCGCTTGTCCTCGGCCCCCGCCTCGGCAAGTTCGACAAGAACGGCAACCCCCGTGCCTTGCCCGGCCACCACATCCCGATGGCCATGCTCGGCACGTTCATCCTGCTGTTCGGCTGGTTCGGCTTCAATGCCGCCTCCACGTTCGCATCGAGCGACACCCAGTTCGCCACGGTCGCCGCCAACACGGCCATCGCCGGTGCCTTCGGTGCCGTCGTCGCCATCCTGTGGATCACCAAGCGCACGGGCAAGCCCGACCCCGGCATGATGGCCAACGGCATGCTCGCCGGTCTGGTGGCCATCACCGCCCCGTGTGCCTTCGTCGCCCCCTGGGCGGCCGCCGTCATCGGCATCGTCGCCGGTGTGCTCGTCATCGAAGCGGTCTTCTTCATCGAGAAGCGACTGAAGATCGACGACCCGGTCGGTGCCATCGCCGTCCACGGTGTCAACGGCATCTTCGGCGTGCTCGCCGTGGGTCTCTTCGCCAACGGCCGGTACGGCGCCGGCTGGAACCTGTCGGACTCGAAGGGTGTCAAGGGGCTCTTCTACGGCGACGCCGGCCAGCTCGGCGCCCAGGCGCTCGGTGCCGTCGTGATCTGCACGGTCATCTTCGGCGTCGCCTACGGCTTCTTCAAGCTGCAGAACAAGCTGACCAAGGGCGGCATCCGCTCGTCGGAGGAGGACGAGGTCGCCGGCCTCGACCTGCCCGAGATGGGCGTCGTCGCCTACCCGGAGTTCAGCGGCAGCCAGAGCTGACCGATCCGGTTGACATGGCCACGGCCCGGGGCTCTCGAGCCCCGGGCCGTGGCGCGTTCGCACCTCGGCACCGGCGGGGGCGTGACAGCATGCGGGCATGGCACTCGCACCCTCCAACGGCATCCAGCTCTGTTACGACACCTTCGGCGACCCCGGCGATCCGGCCCTGCTGCTCGTGATGGGCTTCACCGCCCAGATGACCCTGTGGGACGAGCGCTTCTGCCAGCAGCTGGCCGGCGGCGGCCGCTACGTGATCCGCTTCGACAACCGCGACTGCGGCCTGTCGACCCACCTGGACGGTCAGATGGTCGACATCATGGCCATCATGGCGCTGCCCCCCGACGCGCCGATGCCGCCCGTGCCCTACACGCTGTCGACGTTCAGCGACGACGCCTTCGGCCTGCTCGACCACCTGGGCATCGGCCAGGCCCACATCGCCGGTGCGTCCATGGGCGGCATGATCGTGCAGACCATGGCCATCGAGCACCCCGAGCGCGTGCTCACCATGACGTCGATCATGTCGACCACCGGCGAGCCCGACTACCTCAAGTCCGCGCCCGAGGCCATGGCCGCGCTCATGGCGCCGCCGCCCACCGACCGCGCGGGTTTCATCGAGGCCAGCGCCAAGAACGTGAAGGTGTTCGCCAGCCCGCGCTACCACGACGAGGCCCGCCAGCGCCTGAACGCCGCCGCCGCCTACGACCGTGCCTTCTACCCCGAGGGCGCCATGCGCCAGATGGCGGCCATCCGCGCCTCAGCGCCGCGCGACGGCGGCCTGCGCGAACTGACGGTGCCGACCCTGGTGATCCACGGCCGGGCCGACACGCTGATCCTGCCCATCGGCGGCGAGCGCACCGCCGAGCTCGTGCCCGGCGCCGCGCTCCTGATGCTCAACGACATGGGCCAC
The DNA here is from genome assembly GCA_043759015.1 of Actinomycetota bacterium. Lineage (GTDB taxonomy): Bacteria > Actinomycetota > Acidimicrobiia > Acidimicrobiales > Ilumatobacteraceae > UBA668. The sequence continues at coordinate 19,569 of JAYVMH010000379.1, read as the reverse complement.
GACGTGCCCGAGCCGCTGTGGCCGGTGATCGTGGACGCCATCATCAGCCACACGACCCACGCCATCCGCGTCTGATCCGAGCCGGTGGCTGTCCTGCCCGGCGGTAGTGAACAAACAGCGGCATATCATACGGGCATGTAACATACTCGCCTGTACGTGAGGAGGCTCCCGCATGCGGTTCGTCGGTCGGTCGGCCCCGCTGGCCCGCTTCGACGCGCTCCTGGCCAGGGTCGCCCACGACGGCACCGGGGTGATGCTCGCCGTGCGGGGCCGTCGCCAGGTCGGCAAATCGCGCCTGCTGACCGAATTCGTCACCCGGTCAGGGACCGGCCACGTCTACTTCACCGCCGTGAAGAGCGCCGGCGCCGCCCAGCAGCTGGACACGTTCGCGCGGGAGGCGCGCGGGGCGATACCGGCCATCCCTGACGCGGACTCGCTGTTCGCGGTCGCCGCCGGCAGCTGGACCGAGGTGTTCACCCGTCTCCGTCTCGCGGCGGCCGCCGGTCCGCTCGTCGTCGTGCTCGACGAGTTTCCCTGGGCGTGCGAGTCGACCCCCACGCTGGAAGGCGAGCTGCAGAACGCCTGGGACCGCCACCTGCAGCATTTGCCGATCCTGGTCGTGCTGGTCGGGTCCGACGTCACCACCATGGAGCGGCTGACGCACCACGACCGCCCCCTCTACGGACGTGCCCGGGAGGAGGTGGTGCAGCCGTTCAACCCCGCGGAGACGTCCGCCGCCCTCGGTGGGGACACCTCGGCGTGGCAGGCCTTCGACGCCCACCTGGTCACCGGCGGTTACCCGAAGCTCGTCGACGAGCTCGCCCGGGCCGGAAGCGTGCGCGCCTACGTCGAGCGCGGGTGCAGCGACGAGAACGAGGATCTCGTCGTCGTCGCCCAGCGCTCGCTCGACGCCGAGTTCCCCGCCGAGGCGCAGGCCCGGCAGGTCCTCTCGGCGATCGGCGGGCACGAGGTCGGCTACGCCACGTTCTCGAGCGTGGTCGGACTCCTCGGCGATGGTCTGGGCGCGTCGAGCGTGGCGCTCACCCGTGCGCTCAAGGTGCTCGCCGACCAGAAGGGTGTGATCGCCATCGACACTCCCGTGGGTCAGGGGGCCTCGGGGCGCTTGCGCCGGTACCGCATCACCGACCCGTACCTCCGCTGGTGGTTCCGATTCATCGCACCGCAGCTGGCGAACATCGCCCGAGGCCGGGGCGATGTGGCGGTGCGGGCCTTCGAAGCGGGCTGGCCTGCGTGGCGGGGCGTGGCCATCGAGCCGATCGTCCGGGAGGCCGTCCTTCGACTGGCGCCGTCGACGCCGGCGCTGGCCACCGTCGACCGGGTCGGGGCGTGGTGGAACCGTGACCAGAGCGTCGAAGTCGACCTCGTCGCCGCCAACAGCGGCCAGGTGGCCGCCATCGGGACCATCAAGTGGCGGGCGCGCACACGCCTCACCGCGGCTGAGGTCGGCGACCTCGCCGCAGCCCGCTCGACGATCCCCGCCGCCGGCGCGGCCCGGCTGGTCGGTGTGTGCCCCGCCGGCGTGGCCACCGGCGCCGGTGCGGACGTGACCTTCGATGCGGCCGACCTGCTCGCGGCCTGGCCGGGCTGATGCGGCGTGGACTTCACCGGCGCCGCCGCATCGCCGCCGAAAACCACGGAGGCCCGGCTCCGAGGAGCCGGGCCTCCGACCTTCGCGCCGTTGCGAAGAGAGGGTGTCAGGCCGCCGCGGCCGCTTCGGTCGTGGAGGTCTCGGCCTCGGTGGGCTTGTTCCGGCGCAGGATGCGCACGAGGCGGGCGACCACCTGCTCGGCCGTGGCGAACAGGATGATGAGGTCGAGCGTGACCGACCAGTTCTCGACGTAGAACAGGTCGAGGCGACGGTAGGCCGAGAACGCCGGGTTGTCGCGGGCCTCGACCTGCCAGAGGCCGGTGATGCCGGGCTTCACCTTCGAGCGGTTCAGCAGCGCATCGTCGAAGCGGGCCACTTCCGACGGGAGGGCCGGGCGGGGACCCACCAGGCTCATCTCGCCGCGGAGCACGTTGATCAGCTGGGGGAGCTCGTCGATGGAGGACGACCGCAGGAAGTGCCCGAGGCGGGTCACCCGGGGGTCGCGCTCCATCTTGAACAGCGGGCCGCTGCGCTCGTTGGTGGCCTCGAGCGCCTTCAGGCGGGCCTCGGCGTCGACCACCATGGAGCGGAACTTGTAGACCTTGAACAGCCGGCCGTCCTTGCCCACCCGGGTCTGCTTGAAGAACACCGGGCCCCGGTCGGTGAGCTTCACGCCGAGGGCGGCGAAGATCATGACGGGCGAGGCGATGACGAGCAGCAGGCCCGACGCCGCGGTGTCGAGCGCCCGCTTCACACCCAACTGCCAGCGCGACAGCTCAGTGGGCTCCAGGTACATGAGCGGCTCGTGGGCCAGGGGTGCCGGGAGCAGGCGCCGGTAGTCGATGCCCTGCACACCCGAGGAGATGTGCACGTGGGCCTGACGGGTCTGCAGCTCGCGGATCATCTCGTTCAGCTCGTCGGTGCCCAGCGCCCCGGCGGCGATGATGACGCCGTTGGCGCCCTTGCCCACCATGACCTCGCCCGCCGTCTCCTCGGGGCCGCACCACAGGCCGCCCACGCCGTTCGACACGGCGGCGATGCGGTCGCCCACCACACCGACGATGCGCAGCCCGGTGTCGGGATGATCGGCGAGCAGCGAGTGCAGGCGGACCGCCTCGGTGTTGGTGCCGACCAGGATCACGTCACGGGTGAACCGGCCGCTGCGCCGGGCCGCCGCCAGCCAGGCCCGGTAGGCCGAGCGGGTGATGATCAGGAAGAGCAGAGTGAGCAGGGCGCCGACCACAGCCTCGGGGCCGGGGAGGGTGACCTTGAAGATCCGGGAGGCGGCCAGGCCGCACACGGCGATCAGGGCCGCCGAGCGCATCACCTTCGACATCTCGACGAGACGGATGTTGCACACCCGGGCCAGGTACAGGCTGTGGGCGTGCTGCACCCAGAGGCCGATGAGGGTCATGGCCGGCACGATCACCATCGAGACCCACCACGTCCGCGCCGCGTGGTTCCAGCCCGACACGGCGATCGACCAGGCGAACAGCAGTGCAATGCTGTCCCCGGCGACCAACAACGACTTCAGGTGGTTCTTCGATTCGATGACCGGGACGGGGCGAGCGCCCGCCTTGCCCCGATCGACCGCTCGAACCGCCGCCAGGTTCTCCGCCAAGCTCATCTTGATCCTTGCCGTGGTCGTTCCGGATGCTTCCGAATGGTCGGTCCCCTTTCGGGGGCCTCGTGGAATAGTAAAGACCATCTAAAGGATTGCGGCAAGGGTCGATCGAATCATTCTCCGTGGCAAAGATCCGCCGAGCGACCGGCGATAGCGCACGAATCGCGCGATACGCGGTGGATTGCCGCTATCTCGCCACGCTCTGTGATGCAACGGCGGCTGAAGCGGCAGCGATGGCGTCAGCGTCACCCAGGTAGCCGACGTCGGTCACCTGGAGGGAGGGATCGAAACGGTAAAATCGAGGTACACCTGTCGGGATGTTCAGCTCGGCGATGTCCTCGTCGCTGATCGCTTCCAGATGCTTGGCCAGCGCCCGCAGCGAGTTGCCGTGGGCGACCACGAGCACGTTGAGATCGGCCCGCAGCTGGGGCACGACGTGGTCGTGCCAGTAGGGCATCACCCGGGCCACGACGTCCTGGAGGCACTCGGTGGCCGGGAGCACGTCGGGCGCCAGCCGGCGGTACCGGCGGTCGTGGCTCGGATGCTCGGGCGAGTCGAGCGGGCACGGGGGCGGCGGCACGTCGTAGCTGCGCCGCCACAGGTGGGTCTGCTCGGGCCCGTACCTGTCGGCCGTGGCCTTCTTGTCGAGACCCTGCAGCGCCCCGTAGTGACGCTCGTTGAGCCGCCAGCTCCGCTCGGCGGGCAGCCACGGCTGACCGAGCGCGCTCAGCGCCCGGTGGGCGGTCTCGACCGCCCGGGTGAGCAACGACGTGTGGCCGGCGTCGAACCACAGCCCTTCCGCCTTCAGCACCTCGCCGGCCTGGCGCGCCTCGATCTCGCCCTTCGGTGAGAGGGGCACGTCGTGCCAGCCGGTGAACAGGTTCTCCTGGTTCCACGTGCTCTCGCCGTGGCGGAGGATGACGAGGGTTCCGGTCATGACCGCATCGTAGGAGGAACTCGGCGAAGCCGGCCGGGGCCGCCGGGTACCGTCCACCCATGCCCGTGCCCCTCGACCGCTTCCTCCGCTACGACGAGCTCACCGCCGAACTGGCGCGCCTGGTGGGCGAGCACCCCACGCTGGCCACGCTCGAGAGCATCGGCCGCTCGCACGAGGGCCGCGACATCTGGCTGGTGACCATCACCGACGCCGCCACCGGCGCCCACGACACCAAGCCGGCGATGTGGGTCGACGCCAACATCCACGCCACCGAGCTCACCGGCTCGGTGGCCGCGCTGAACCTCGTCGACCGGCTCCTCACCGACACCGGCCCCACCATGGCGCGCGCCCGCGCCACGCGGACGTTCTACGTCGTGCCCCGCCTGAACCCCGACGGGGCCGAGCTGGCCATGGCCGACTCGCCCCGGTACCTGCGCTCGAGCACGCGCCCGTGGCCGTGGCGCGACGGGCACCGCCCCGCCGGCTTCCACGAGCACGACATCGACGGCGACGGTCGCATCCTCTCGCTGCGCGTGCCCGACCCCGACGGCGCCTGGAAGCCCCACGCCGACGAGCCCCGCCTCATGGCGCCCCGCCGGCCCGACGACGGCCCCGACGACGGCCCCTTCTTCCGCATGTTCGGCGAAGGCACCATCGACCACCACGACGGCTTCACGGTGCCCACCCCGCGCCCGGCCGAAGGTCTCGACCTGAACCGCAACTACCCGGCCGGCTGGGGCACCGGCATCACCGGCGCCGGCGACTTCCCCACCAGCGAGCCCGAGATCGCCGCCGCGGTGCGGGCCATGACGGCTCGGCCCAACATCTGCGGCTTCAACGCCTACCACACCTACGGTGGCGTGCTCCTGCGGCCTTCGAGCACGAAGGCCGACGGCGCCCTGCCGGCCCTGGACGTGTGGACGTGGAAGGAGCTCGGCGCCCGCCTCACCGAGACCTCGGGCTACAAGGTCCACTCGGTGTACGAGGACTTCACGTGGGACAAGGAGTCCACCATGTCGGGCGCCTCCGACGACTGGGCCTACGAGCACCTCGGCGTCTACGGCTGGACCACCGAGTTCTGGGACGTCATCGCCCACGTGACCGACCACCGCGCCTCCACCGACGTCTGGTACACCGGCCCGAGCGTCGACGACGAGCTCGCGGTGCTGCGCTGGGCCGACGAGCGCTACCCCGGGCGCTACTACGTGGACTGGCGACCGTTCGAGCACCCCCAGCTCGGCCCGGTCGAGATCGGCGGCTGGGACTTCCTGCACGTGTGGGGCAACCCGCCCACCGACCTGCTCGCCGCCGAGATCGCCCCCCACGCCGACTTCGCGGTGTTCCAGGCGTTGGCTGCGCCCGAGCTGGCCGTGCGCCACCTGTCGGCCGAGCGCCTGGGCGACGACACGTGGCGCGTGCGCGCCGGCCTGGCCAACGTCGGCTGGCTGCCCACGCACGTGACGCAGTGGGCGGCCAAGCACAGCATCGTCCTCCCCCTGGTGGCCGAGCTGTCGGGCGCGATCGTGCTCGACGGACCGGCCCGGCGCGAGCTCGGCCAGCTCGCCGGGCGCGCCGGCTTCCGCGTCAACGGTGGCGACCACCACGACGGCACGCCCGAGCGCGTCAGCGTGGCCTGGGTGGTGCGGGCCCCCGTCGGCACCGAGATCACCGTCGAGGGCCGCCACCCGCGCGCCGGCACCGACCGCGCCCCGCTCACGCTGGCGTAGGCGACGAGCGGCCATGCGCATCGGCATCACCACGTTCTGCCTCGACGACACCATCCACCCCGTGGCGTTGGCCCGCGCCGTGGAGGAGCGCGGCTTCGACTCGCTGTGGCTCCCCGAGCACAGCCACATCCCGGTGTCGCGCCAGAGCCCGTGGCCCGGCAGCCTCAGCGGCGAGCCGCTGCCCGACTACTACTGGCGGATGCAGGACCAGTTCGTGGCCCTGTCGATGGCCGCGGCGGTCACCACCACGTTGCGGCTCTGCACCGCGGTCACGCTCGTGAACCAGCGCGACCCGATCTGGTTGGCCAAGCAGGTCGCCTCGCTCGACCACCTGTCGGGCGGGCGCGTGACCCTGGGCGTGGGTTACGGCTGGAACCGCGAAGAGGCCGAGAGCCACGGCGCCGACTGGACGCACCGGCGCGCCGCCGTGCGCGAGAAGGTGCTGGCCATGAAGGCGCTGTGGTCGCAGGACGAGGCGTCGTTCGCCGGCGAGCACGTGCACGTGCCGCCGTCGTGGGCGCGGCCCAAACCCGTGCAACAGCCGGGGCCGCCCGTCATCCTCGGCGGCGGGTGGGGGCCGAAGCTGTTCGCATCGATCGCCGAGTGGGGCGACGGCTGGATGCCGATCTCGGCCCGACCGAGCCTGGCCAAGCGACTGGCGCCGCTGCGTGACGCATGGGCGGGCGCGGGCCGCGATCCGGGCGCGCTCGAGGTCGACGTGCTCGGCGCCACCGACGGCCCGGCCGGCATCGAGCAGCTGGCGGCCGAGGGCGTCACCCGGGTCGTGCTCACGCTCTGGCCGGGCCCGGCCGCCGAGCACCTGCGCCAGCTCGACGCCTGGGCCGCGCTGGCCGAGCGGTTCGACGCTTGAGAGGGCCATCGGCGGCCACCGTGACGAGCCAATCCTGCGACGGTGCTTCGCCGTGTCAGCGGCAGCCCGGAGCGGGCGCTCCGGAGGGGCGTCAGGTCGCGGCACTGCCGCGGAACGAGAGCAGGATCAGCCAGACGATGACCCTCACCACCACGGGCGTGCTCAGGTTCCAGGCGGTGCAGGGCAAGCAGGGCCTGCTCCCCGGGAACCAGGTGCTCGGCATCTACGTCGACGGCGTCGACCGATGCTGTCTCCAACGGCACGCTCATGCTCGTGGTAGCAGTGGTCGAACCAGCCCACGCGGCGTAGGGCTTGACCCCCACGGGTACGCTGAAGGCATGAGCGAGCAGCCGACCCCCGCGTGGATCCCCGTGCCGGACGAGCGGCGCGCCCGCATCGAGGCCGCCATGGTCGCCGCTGGCACGTTCGACCGGGCCGCCCGCATGCTCGACGACATCGACGCAGGCCGTGTCCCGGTCGGCCAGGGTGTCCTCGACATCGACGACTTGCGCGCACGTTTCGCCTGATCGGCGGCCCTGGCGGACATCAGAAGCCCGGGCGGGTCCTCGCGCCACGCGCGAACCGGCGCGACGATGAGCCCATGGCACGGCGCTACACGGTCCAGGACGTCAACGGCAGCCTCACGACGTGGCTCCGGGTCACCGACGACGAGCACCGGCGTCTCCTCGTCCTGGAGTGGATCGACCAGCTCGCCGAGACGGGCCTCGACGGCGTGAGCACGTTCGCGTGGCATCGGCCCGGCGGTCAACGCGGCCACCACCTCTACGCCGGAGACGTCCCCGCTCTACGCCGGCGACGTCCCCGGCACCGACGGCGCGGTCGTGTTCTCCATCCTCGACGTCCCGATCCGCACCGTGCTGCTCGTCGACGTCCTCGACCTCACGCAGTAGCAGCAGCGCACCCGAGCAGCCCGAGCACGCCACCGCGGTGAGCTCGGGCTGCTCTCGCGAGCGCTCACGTCCACGTCGGCAAGAAGTCACCGACCATCGCGCGCACCCCCGGTGGACGTTTGCATGACTGCGCTGACAACAGCACGCCCAAGACGGCGAGCAGCCGACCCGAACGCCACAGCCCTCTGCGTGGGGGCAGGCACGGTGAGGGGGCAGCTCCCCGGCAGGACGAGGTCTGAACGGCCCCTGGCGCTCACGACCGATGCCGCGGTCCGGAACCGACGACGTGGGGCACGAGGGGGGCGACCCCTCCCACCCCGCGTCGTCGTTCTCAGAGCGGCGCGAAGCGGGCCGTGAAGTGACGCAGCGCCGCGGGCTGCTCGACGATGCGGTAGCCGGGCAGCGACGAGGCGTGCGCCGCGACCTCGGTGCAGACCTCGATCACGTAGTCCATGTGGCTCTGCGTGTAGGTGCGGCGGGGGATGGCCAGGCGCACCAGGTCCATGGCCGACTCGCGTTCGGAGCCGTCGGGCTGCTGCCCGAACATGACCGTGCCGATCTCGCACCCGCGGATGCCGCCCGTCTCGTACAAGGCCACCGCCAACGACTGGCCCGGGTAGGCGAGCGGCGGGATGTGGGGGAGCAGCGCCCGGGCGTCCAGGTACACGGCGTGCCCGCCGATGGGCTGCACCACGGGCACGCCGGCGGCGGCCAGCGCATCGCCCAGGTACGCGGTGGAGCGGATGCGGTAGCGCAGGTAGTCGTGCTGCACGACCTCGCGCAGGCCCTGGGCCAGTGCTTCCAGATCGCGCCCGGCGAGCCCGCCGTAGGTGGGGAAGCCCTCGGTGAGGATCAGCAGGTTGCGGCACTGGGCGGCGAGCTCGCCGTCGTTCATGGCCAACCAGCCGCCGATGTTGCCGAGCGGGTCCTTCTTGGCGCTCATGGTCATGCCGTCGGCCAGGCCGGCGATCTCGCGCACGATGTCGCGCACGTCGCGGTCACCCTGGCCGGGCTCGCGTTCACGGATGAACCAGGCGTTCTCGGCGAAGCGGCAGGCGTCGAGGAAGAGCGGCACGCGGTGGCGGTCGCACACGGCCCGCACGCCGCGCAGGTTCTCGAGCGACACGGGCTGGCCGCCTCCCGAGTTGTTGGTGATCGTCACGAACACCACCGGGACCGTTCCGGCGCGCGCCGTGAGGAACGCGTCGAGGGCGTCCAGGTCCATGTTCCCCTTGAACGGGTGGCGCGATGCCGGGTCGCGCCCCTCGGCGATCACCAGGTCGACGGCCTCGGCGCCGGTGTACTCGACGTTGGCCCGGGTGGTGTCGAAGTGGGTGTTGTTCGGGATCGCCTTGCCCGGCCCGCCGATGGCGGTGAAGAGGATCTTCTCGGCGGCGCGCCCCTGGTGCGTGGGGATCACATGGGTGAACGGGAACAGGTCCTGCACGCTCTCCAGGAACCGGTACCACGACGGCGAACCGGCGTAGCTCTCGTCGCCCCGCTGGATGCCGGCCCACTGGTCGCGCGACATCGCGCCGGTGCCCGAGTCGGTGAGGAGGTCGATGAGCACGTCGTCGGACCGCACCGAGAACAGGTTGTAGTCCGCGGCGCGGATGGCGGCGCGGCGCTCGTCCGGCGTCGTCATGCGCAGCGGCTCGACGGAGTGGATGCGGAACGGCTCGATGATCGTGCGGAACGTCATCGGCGCATCATGCCCCGGCCCCGGAGGCTCGTCGCGCCGGGACCGAGGCCGCCGAATGGCGAGCGTCAGTAGGCGCCCTGGACCTCGAAGAAGCGGCGGGGCACGTGCACGAGCATCTCGTCGAGCTGGGCCTGGGTGACGCCCTGGGCCAGCAGCGCGGGGATGACGTCCTGGCTGATGTGCAGGTAGTGCCAGTTGGGCATGTTGCTGAACGGGATCTCGCCCTCGATCCAGTCGATGTAGCACATGCAGTCGTGGCTCAGGACCATGCGGTCGGCGTAGCCCTTCTTGCACAGCTCGGCCACGGTCTTCACGCGGTCGGCCGTGGGCAGTTGCGAGTCGATGCCGAAGCGGTCCATGCCGAGGATGCTGCCGTTGCCGATGATCTCGAGCAGGTAGTCCTGGTCGGTGGTGTCACCGCAGTGGCCGATGACGACGCGCGACAGATCGACGCCTTCGTCCTTGAAGATGTTCTGCTGGTCGAGACCGCGGCGGTAGGCGGCGTTGGTGTGCGTGGTGAGGGGCACGCCGGTGGCCCGGTGGGTCTGGGCGCAGGCCCGCAGCACGCGCTCCACGTCGGGCGTGAGGCCCGGCGCGTCGGTGGCACACTTGATGATGCCGGCCTTGATGCCCGTGCCGGCGATGCCCTCACGGATGTCCTTGATGAACATGTCGACCATCGGGTCGCTGCCGTCGGGGCCGCTGCCCGGCGGGCGGCTGCCGAAGAAGAACGGCATCGTGTCGAACGTGTAGAGCCCGGTCGCCACGATGATGTTCAACTCGAGCTGCTCGGCGATGCGCTTCACGCGCGGGATGTACCGGCCGAGGCCGATGGCGGTGGGGTCGACGATGGTGTCGATGCCCGCCTCCTTGAGCTCGGTGAGCCGGCGCACGGCATCGGCCACGCGGAACTCCTCGTCGCCCCACACCTCGGGCCAGTTCTGCTGGATCTCCGGTGAGAGCACGAACACGTGCTCGTGCATCAACGTCTTGCCCAAGGCGCTGGTCTCGATCGGACCCCGCGCGGTCGGCACCGTCTTGGTCGTGTCGCCCCCCATGGCAACCCCCCTTGCTCGTTGGTGTCGCCATCATGTCCGCGGGGCCCGGCGACCTCCTAACAGAGATCGACCCGCAGGTGTCAGCATGGGGGTGTGACCGGTGCCGAGGAGCTTCCCGCCGACAAGCCGGGCTGGCGGGCGTGGGCGGCGCGCCGGCAGGCCGGGGTCGTGCTCGACCACGCCGCCGTCGTGCGGGGGATCGAGGCGTTCCTGGACGCGCTCGCCCTCGGTCGCGACGAGTGGGTCCTCACCTACCGTCCGATGCCGGGCGAGCTCGACCTGGACCCGTTGCTCGCCCGCCACCGGTGCGCGGTCACCCGCACCCACGCGGGCCACCGGCTCACGGTCCACGCGGCCGACCGTCCCATGGAACGACACCGCTACGGCTACCTGCAGCCCACCGTCGACGCCCCCGCGGTGCCGCTGGCATCGGTGGCGGTGGCCCTGGTGCCCGGCGTGCTGTTCGACCGCACCGGTGGGCGCCTGGGTCACGGCGCCGGCTACTACGACCGCCTGCTGCCGGCACTGGGCGCCACGGTGCCCCGGGTGGGCGTCGTACCCGCCGCGCTGGTGGTGGCCGACCTGCCCCGCGAGGCCCACGACGTGCCCATGACCCACCTGGCCACGGAGGCGGGGGTCCGTCCGGTCAAATCCTGAGTCGACAACACTCAACCTTTCTCTCCGACGCGTTGCAGATCGATGCCGCGGCCTCTAGGTTGAGTGCAGACAACGCAGGATCTTGCTTCAGGAGGCAACCCCCATGCCCAAGGCAGTCGGTATCGACCTCGGTACCACCAACTCCGTCGTGTCCTTCCTCGAGGCGGGCGACCCGGTGGTCATCCCGAACTCCGAGGGCGGCCGCACCACCCCGTCGGTGGTGGCCTTCTCCAAGGCCGGCGAGGTCCTCGTCGGTGAGGTGGCCAAGCGCCAGGCCATCACCAACCCCGACCGCACGTTCCGCTCCATCAAGCGGCACATGGGCGAGAACTGGCGCACGCCCGACATCGACGGCAAGAAGTACTCGCCGCAGGAGATCTCGGCGCGGGTGCTCTCGAAGCTGAAGCGTGACGCCGAGGCGTACCTGGGCGACACCGTCACCCAGGCCGTCATCACCGTGCCCGCGTACTTCGACGACGCCCAGCGCACCGCCACCAAGGAAGCCGGCCAGATCGCCGGCCTCGAGGTGCTGCGCATCATCAACGAGCCCACCGCGGCGGCGCTGGCCTACGGCCTCGACAAGGAAGGCCAGGAGCAGACCATCCTGGTGTTCGACCTCGGCGGTGGCACCTTCGACGTGTCGGTGCTGGAGATCGGCGACGGCGTGTTCGAGGTGAAGGCCACCAACGGCGACACCCACCTCGGCGGCGACGACTGGGACCAGCGCGTCATGGACTGGCTGGTGAACCAGTTCAAGTCGGCCCACGGCATCGACCTGGCCAACGACAAGATGGCCGTCCAGCGCCTGAAGGAAGCGGCCGAGAAGGCCAAGATCGAGCTCTCGCAGGTGCAGCAGACGCAGATCAACCTGCCGTTCATCACCGCCACCCCCGACGGCCCGCTCCACCTCGACGAGTCGCTCACCCGGGCCAAGTTCCAGGAGATGACGGCCGACCTCATCGAGCGCTGCCGGATCCCGTTCGAGAACGCCATCAAGGACGCCGGCCTGAAGAAGGGCGACGTGGAGCACGTGATCATGGTGGGCGGTTCCACCCGCATGCCCGCCGTGCAGGACCTGGTCCAGTCCATGACCGGCTCCGAGCCCCACAAGGGCGTCAACCCCGACGAGGTCGTCGCCGTGGGCGCCGCCATCCAGGCCGGTGTGCTCAAGGGCGAGGTCAAAGACGTCCTGCTGCTCGATGTCACGCCGCTGTCGCTCGGCATCGAGACCAAGGGCGGCGTCATGACCAAGCTCATCGAGCGCAACACCACCATCCCCACCAAGCGCACCGAGGTGTTCACCACCGCGGAGGACATGCAGCCGTCGGTCGAGATCCACGTGCTGCAGGGCGAGCGCGAGATGGCGATGTACAACAAGACGCTCGGCAAGTTCCAGCTCGTCGACCTGCCGCCCGCCCCCCGGGGCGTGCCCCAGATCGAGGTCACCTTCGACATCGACGCCAACGGCATCGTCAGCGTCGCCGCCAAGGACCGCGCCACCAACAAGGAGCAGTCCATCACCATCTCGGGATCGTCCACCCTCAACCGTGACGACATCCAGCGCATGGTGAAGGACGCCGAGGCCCACGCCGAGGAAGACCGCAAGCGTCGCGAAGAGGCCGAGATCCGCAACAACGCCGACACGCTCACGTACCAGACCGAAAAGGTCCTCCGCGAGCAGGGCGACAAGGTGTCGGCCGACGAGCGCGCCGCGGTGGAAGGCCCCCTGGCCGACCTGAAGGTCGCGCTCAACGGCAACGACAACGACGCCATCAAGAGCGCCACCGACAAGCTCATGGCCGCCAGCCAGAGCTTCAGCCAGAAGCTCTACGAGAACGCCGCCCGCGACGCCAACGCCACGGGCACCTCGGCCTCGGGTCAGGACGCCGACGGTCCCAACGACGACGAGATCGTCGACGCCGAGATCGTCGACGACAAGTGACCGGCGACCCGATCGAGCGGAGGTGACGTGATGGACGCAGAGATGGTGGACGCGGACGACGACAAGTCGCCCGATGGCGAGATCATCGATGGCGAGCTCGTCGAGAGCGACCTCGAACTCGCCGCCGAGGCCGCCGAGGAGAGCACCTCCGAGGCCGCCGAGGTCGTCGAGCACGACATCGCCGCGCTGGTGGCCGAGCGCGACCAGTACAAGGACATCGCCATGCGCCTGCAGGCCGACTTCGAGAACTACCGCAAGCGCGTCGCCAGCCAGAACGACATCGAGGTCGACCGGGCCACCGGTCGCATCGCCGAGGGCCTCCTGCCGGTGCTCGATGCGTGCGAGGCCGCCTTCACCCACGGGATGGAGGGCATCGAGCCGATCTGGTCGGCGCTCATCGGTGCCCTGCAGCGCCAGGGTCTCGAAGCGCTCGACCTGCAGGACAAGACCTTCGATCCCGCCCACGCCGAGGCCGTGCTGCACGAGCCCGGAGACGGTGGGGAGCCGGTCGTGGTGGAGACGCTGCGGACGGGGTACGTGTGGAAGGGGAAGGTGTTGCGAGCAGCGATGGTGAAGGTGAAGGGCTAGCGGCCTGTGGTGTTGCTGAAATGAACTGCTGAACCCGGGTCGCTGCTCGACCCGGCGATCATCGAGAGGAGGTGGGTGAGGATGGCGGCGCAGAGGGAGTGGTACGAGAAGGACTACTACAAGGTGCTCGGCGTGGCGGAGGCGGCGGTCCCGAAGGACATCACCAAGGCGTACCGGAAGCTGGCGCGTGAGCTGCACCCGGATGCCAACCCGGGCAACCCCACCGCCGAGGAGCGCTTCAAGGAGGTCTCGTCCGCCTACGACGTGCTCGGCGACGAGGTCAAGCGCAAGGAGTACGACGAGGTCCGCAAGCTCGGCCCCATGGGCAACCCGTACGCCCAGGGAAACCCGGGCGGCCCCGGTGGCTTCACGTTCAACGGCGAAGGCCTCGGCGACCTCTTCGGTGGCCTGTTCGGCAACCGCGCCCGCCGCGGCCCCGGCGCCGGCGGTCGGGGAGCCGGGCCCCAGCGCGGTGAGGACCTGGTGGCCACGCTCACCCTCGACTTCGAGGACGCGGTCAGCGGCATCACGACGTCCCTGCACCTCACGTCCGACGCGACGTGCAGCACGTGCGCGGGCAACGGCGCCGCGCCCGGCACCTCGCCGCGGGTGTGCGGCGTGTGCGGCGGCCGCGGCGTCACCGACGACAACCAGGGCTTCTTCAGCTTCTCCACGCCGTGCACCGCATGCTCGGGGCGCGGTGTCGTCATCGACAGCCCGTGCCCCACGTGCCGCGGCACCGGCATCGAGCGACGCCCGCGCGAAGTGAAGGTCCGCATCCCCGCCGGCGTGGACGACGGCCAGAGCATCCGTCTGAAGGGGCGGGGCGGGCCGGGTCGCAACGGCGGTCCCGCCGGCGACCTGCTCGTCGAGTGCAAGGTCGTGCCCCACCGCCTGTTCGGGCGCAACGGCCACAACCTGCTCGTGCGCATCCCCGTCACGTTCGCCGAGGCCGCGCTGGGCGCGGAGATCGAGGTGCCCACGCTCGACGGCACCCGGGTGACGCTGCGCCTCAAGGCGGGCACGCAACCGGGCAGCAAGCACCGCGTGAAGGGCAAGGGCGTCGTGACGCCTCGAGCCACCGGTGACCTCATCGTCACCGTCGACGTCGTCGTGCCCACCGAGGTGTCCCCGGCCGAGCGGGCCGCCATCGAGGAGCTCGCCAAGGTCACCGCCGCGTCACCGCGGGCGCATCTGGAGGTGTGAGATGTCGACCAGACGTTCCGCCGCCCATGCCGTCTACGTGATCTCGGTCGCCGCCGAGCTCGCCGGCATGCACCCGCAGACGCTGCGCATCTACGAGCGCAAGGGCCTCGTCGATCCCGCCCGCACGGCCGGTGGGAACCGGCGGTACTCCGACGACGACCTGAGCCGGCTCCGTCGCATCGCCGAGCTCACCGAGCTGGGCCTGAACCTCGCCGGCGTGAAGATGGTCCTCGCGCTCGAGAACGAGGTCCACCACCTCCGCCGCGAGCTGGCCGAGACGCGGGATCACGCCGTCAGCGCCGTAGCCGAGGCCGAACGCCGCCACAAGCGCGAGCTCGTGCCGCTGCACCAGGCCGTCGCCGTCTTCGGCAAGCTGCCGAGCATCTTCGAACGCGACTGACCGGGCGGCGTGGGGCGGCGGCGCGTACGGTTCTCTTTCGATCGTCGCGACCTCGGTCCCTCGGGGACCGACGGCGGCGAGGTAGTCCCCCCGCCCGCGAATGGCTGCGGGTCAGCTGTAGTGGTAGCGGGCCTGGAGGATGACGATGTCGTCGCCGTCGACCAGATAGACGATGCGGTGTTCCTCGTCGATGCGACGCGACCACGCTCCGGCGAGTGCGTGGCGGAGTTGTTCGGGTTTGCCGATCCCGCCGAAGGGGTCGCAGGCGATGTCGTCGAGGAGCCGGTTGATGCGTTTGAGCGTGGCCCGGTCGGTCGACTGCCAGAACACGTGGTCCTGCCACCCGTTGGGCGTGAGCACGAACCTCATCGGTCGAGTTGGTGTTCCTGGGTGTTGCCGGCGCGGGCCTGGTTCAGGCTCTCGAGCGCGTGAGAGAGCTGGCCGTGATGCATGACGCACTGCACGCCTTGACGCGGGACGGCGAGGGCCATGTCGTGGTCGTGAGCGGGGAGGCCGGCATTGGCAAGTCGGCGCTGGTGGGTCGGTTCGTCGAGGGGCTCGGTGGCGGGGTGCGCTGTTGGTTGGGTCGCTGCGACGATCTGTTCGTTGCTCGTCCGCTCGGACCGGTGCTTGACATCGCCCGGCAGGCGGGCGGGCGGCTACGGGAGCTGTGCGAGGCCGGTGACCCTGCTGCGGTGTTCGAAGGGTTCCTCGACGAGCTGACGCGGCGGGATCGGCTCACGGTGTTCGTGCTCGAGGACCTGCAGTGGGCGGACATGGCGACGCTCGATCTGGTCCGTTTCGTGGGACGCCGCGTTGGTGATCTTGGGGTGTTGGTGATCCTGACGCATCGCGACGACATCGGGCGGGACCACCCGTTGCGACGCGCGCTCGGTGGGTTGGCCGGTGGCCGGATGTCTCGGGTGCGGCTCGGTCCGTTGTCGGAGGTGAGCGTCCGCGCTCTGGTGGGTGACCGCCCGATCGATCCAGTCCGCCTGCATGCGGCGACGGGGGCAACCCGTTCTTCATCGCCGAGATACTCGCCCACAACGGTGTGCGCCTGGAATCTGTCCGCGAGGCTGTCATCGCCCGAGTCGCTGGTCTTTCGCCTGGCGCCTGCAGGGTGCTCGACGCCGCGTCGGTGCGCGGGTCGCGGGTCGCGGGTCGCGGGTCGATCGGGGAGTGCTCGGTCGGATGGCCGGCGATGTCGACGAGGTCGCCGACGCGCAGCTGCTCGTGGCGGTCGATGACACGTGGTCGTTTCGGCATGACCTGGTGCGCCAGTCGGTGGAGGAGTCCAGGCCGCCGGCCGCCGGCTACGGGCTCCTGGTCGACGCGGCCGGCATCGCCTGCATCGACATGCCCGGCATGGGCGCCATGGGCGTCCACTACGTGAACGGCTCCCTCGTGGGCGACGCCGTCCTCGACCCGCTCACCCCCTGTTGACGATCGTCTACGAACCCGACGAGCACGGACATGCCCGCCTCGTCGCCGTCGGGTACATCGTCTTCCAGAGCGCGCCTGGGACACCGAGCACAGCACCCCGCCCGAGCTGTTCGGTCGCACGTTCGACCTCGCGCCCGCCGGGAACCGCTTCGGTCTACCCGCCGCCATGTGGAACCCAACGTGACCTGCCACCCCGGCCACCACCACGAGCGCGACGAACCCGGCCATTCACACGACGAAACGTGCCCGCCGGGCCGGTCGGGTCGAGCCGTGGAGTGGTGTCGTGGTCGAGCACACGTGTCTGGGTGCTTGATGGTCGTCGCCCTGGCCGCGGGCGTCGGCGACCGTCGTGGTGCGGGTCGTTGATCTAGACGCGGGCGATGGTGACTGGCTCGGGGTGCTCGGCGACGAGGGCCGTGAGATCGTCAGGGTCGCCCGTCAACACGATCGGGTCGGGACATGCGAGTGCGAACGCAGCAACGATCGCGTCGGTGGCGGAGATCGTGGTCGCCCGTCCGGTGCGCGTGCGCAGCAGTGCTGCGGTCCGGGCGAGTTGCTCGGTGGCGTCGCGGATCTGGCACATCCTGAGGAGTTGGTTCTCGTGGAAGTCCCGGCGGTGATCCCCCGTCAGGGATTCGGCCAGCACCACCGTCGGAACCTGGGGCGGCCACATTCCCCGTCGGCGTAGTTCGCTCAGACGGGCGCGCTGACCGGCGAGCGCGCTGACACCACCGCTGTCGAGGATCGGTGTCACGCGCTGCGCCGGCGCCGCGAGCCGGCCCGTGGGGTGGATTGCGGGTTGACCAGCTCGTCGGCCCATGCCGCAGCGGCGGCGCGCTCGTCGGGCGGGATCGGGCCGAGCTCCCGTTCCAACTCCGCGAGGTAGGCGTCGAGCGCGCCGATCTTGTTTCGTCGGTCGAGCTCGTCAACCAGCGCGGCGGTGGCGAGCCGAGACACGTTCAAGCCAGCAGCCCTGGCCTGGGCGACGACCTCGTCCGGGACCGTGATGTTCACCCGAGCCATGCGCATACTATACACACAACGGCAAAGGTTCGCGTCGACGAGCTGCACAATGGGCGGGAAGCGATCCCGAGCACCAGCCCCGCCGGGGCGGCCGCGTCCGTGCCCGTGGCCGGGGACGGCGATGAGCCTGGGATAGTGTATGATTGGTGTATGTCACGCACCAACATCGATCTCGATGACGACGCCTGTAAGGCCGTCATGGCGCGCTACCACCTGGGTTCCAAGCGCGACGCCGTCAACCTGGCCTTGCGCCGCCTCGCCGCCGAGCCGCTCGATCTGGACGACGCTCGCCGCCTGCGTGGTTCGGGATGGGACGGTGACCTCGACCAGATGAGGGCCAGTCGCGCCGGATGATCATCATCGACACCTCGGCCTGGATCGAGTTCCTGCGCGACACCGGATCCACGGTATGCGACACCGTCGACGATCTCCTCGGTGCCGACCTGGCGATCTGCGACGCGATCAGCATGGAGGTGCTGGCCGGCGCCCGCAACGAACAGCACCTCGCCCAGCTGCGCGGCCTGCTCGCCCGGGCCACGCTCGTGCCGATCATGGCCCAGGACTACGACCAAGCCGCCGCGCTCTACCGAACGTGCCGTCGCAACGGTGAGACCGTACGCAAGCTCATCGACTGCCTGATCGCCGCGGTCGCCATACGGTCGAACGCGCCGGTGCTCCACGCCGACGCCGACTTCGCCGCTCTCGCCCGGCACACCCCGCTGGGCACACACGCCGACTCAGCCAGATAGCCGACCACGACCGCGCCATCCACCGAAGACGCCTTGGCACGGTGGCACACCAATGGCATGGTCGTGGCATGAGTCCCGTGCGTGTGAGCACAACGGTCGACGGAGACCTTCTGACCCGAGCCCGAAGACTGTGCTCCGGTGCACTGACGCCGCACTGCTCGATGAGGCACTCACAGCTCTCGTGGCGCACCATCGAGCCGCCGAGCTCGATGCTGCGTACGCCGCGGCGTACGACGCTCATCCGCTGGACGAGCCCGACGACTGGGGCGATCTCGCGTCGTTCCGCGACGCAGCCGGCGCAACAATTACACGCCTTGGGAGGCTGAGCGACAACCGCATGCGACAGATCTGCTCCGCCCTCGAGGTCGCCGTGGAATGCGAGTGACCTGATCGGCCGCACGCACCTCTCGTGCTGTCGTAGATCCTGCGAGCGCTGACTGTGTTGCCGTCAGGGCCACTGATGGATCGGCGGTCGAGCGGTCGGCAGCGCGTCGACGAGTTGTTGGATATCGCCGACATCGCCCGTGAGTATCGGTTCCGCGAATTCGACTGCGACGGCCACGAGGTGTGCATGGATGACATCAGCGGCTCCGGAGCGGGCGAGGATCGCTCCGACAGCCCGGCCGTCAGCGAGCGGGTGGATGGTGACCGTCGTCAGCAGTCGTGTCAGACGTGCCTGACGGCTGCCGTTGCGCCACACCTGCGCGACGACCGGTTGCGTCGTGTTCAGCGGAGTGCGACGTTGGAGCGCTGCGTGCAAGAACTCCTGCGCCGAGCGTTCACCGCGGTCAACGGACACCAGAAACCCGGCGTCGAGAATCACAGTTCGTAGCGTCATTCGCCAGACTCTGATTGCCTTGCCAACTGCGCGCCGGTTCCGTGCGCTACGGGTGACGCCCTTCGCTGGGATGCTTGGGTCGGCGGGGCCGCGCCGCTGGGGCTGGTCGAGGTCGAGGTGGTCAGCTGGCGGTGGCTTGGGTGAGGTCGGCGAACGCGAGTTGGGCGTGGTCGCCGGCGAGCTTCCCGCGCATGGCGCCGTAGCCGTCCCAGCGGGTGTTGAGCGGTGAGTGCTCGATGGTGTGACCGAACATGGTGTCGACGGTGTCGTCGACTTCGCTG
>JAYVMH010000378.1:0-2241 GCA_043759015.1 Actinomycetota bacterium | reverse complement strand
ACGACTGGCACACGCGCAGGTGCACCCAGTCGTGTCGACCGGCCGCCATGCACGAGGTGCACCCTTCGGGGGTTGCCGGGGTCGGCGGGGTGAGGTCGTCGGGGACGTGCGAGCAGCTGTCGGCCATGCGCGCAGTCTGCCAGTCAATCCGCCGTGGGCGTTCCGATCACGTCGGACCCTACTGGCACGCCGCTGGCAGGGTTCTTACCGAGTTCTCAACGAACGCGAACCCATATCGCAACCCTTTTGTCATAGGTTCGACATGTGTCGGTCCAGCCCGCGCTCGGGTCGCGGCATCTCCATGTGCGGCGGTCCTCCGCGGGGACTGCGACGATTGCGCAGTTGTTCGTTCGATGGTTCAACGTGCTGTCGTTGCCCGCGCTGCTGATCGCCGGATGGTCGTACACGAATGCGCTCACAGCGCCGGGCAACCTCAGCGTCGTCGAGCGGTCGGTCGAGTGGCTGCGCGGCAACCACTACGGCGACACGGTCTCGCAGGTGGAGGCCTGGTACTACGCGCACCATCAGCCGGCCGAGGGAGGCACCCTGGCGTCGATGCCCATCGCGGTCACCGACGCATCGGTCGCCGCGGCGAAGGTCGCACCGGGTGGCACGGGGTTGCAGACCGGCCCGGCCCGGCCCACCGGCTCCACCGCCGACGACCACGGCATCACCCCGTTCTCGGCCACCCCGGTTCCGGGCGAGGGCGTGTGGCAGTCGCTCGGCGACACCACATCGGCGGGCACGGCGATGCAAGCCGCCTACCTCCGGCCGGACGCGATCCATGGTGGCGTGCTGTCCGCGGTGGTGCGCATCGACCAGTCGACCATGAAGTTCAAGCTCGTGCCCGGCGCCGACGAACCCGGCAACGGGCCGTGGGGATCGCGCAGTCAGCTCACGACCACCGACTCGGCGCATCTCCTGGCCGCGTTCAACTCCGGCTTCCGCATCGCCGACGCCAATGGCGGCTTCCAGCTCGCCGAGCGCACATCGGGCGCGCTGCGGCAGGGCGCGGCGACGATCGCCCTCGCCGCCGACGGGACCCTCACCCTCGGCAACTGGGGCCGCGACTTCAGCAGTGCGGACCAGCCGTTCGCGGTGCGACAGAACCTCGACCTGATCGTCGACGGTGGCCAGTTGGTCGACGGGCTGGACAGCAACAAGGCCAACCAATGGGGCAAGACCGTCGGCAACGCGCTGTACGTGTGGCGGTCGGGCATCGGCATCGATGCGCAGCGTCGTGTGCTCTATGCCGCTTCGGAAGGCCTCAGTGTGAAGTCGCTCGCTGCGCTGCTCCAGCGCGCCGGGGCGGTGCGGGCGATGGAGCTCGACATCAACCACTCGTGGGTGTCGTTCAACACGTTCCACCACTCGTCCGCCGGGTTGATCGGCGCCAAGTTGTTGAAGGGGATGCAGAAGTCGCCGAACCGGTATCTCGGGCCTGATGCGCGCGACTACTTCGCCATCGAGGCACGCGCGTCGGTGGCCACATGAAACGACTCCTGCTCGTCGCCGAGATCGCGTTCGCCGTGATCGGTGCCGCCGCGATGATCGCCGTCGGTGGCGGCACCGCGGGAATCTTCGTGGTCGGGGTCGCTGCGGCCGCATGCGTCGCCGCCGTCACCCTCCGCCACTGACCCCGCCACTGGCCCAGAGCGGAGCCCGCGAGCGTGATTCCTAGCGGACGAAGTCGATCAGCAGGGCCACCATCGCCGCAGGTTGGTCGCTCTGGATCGCGTGACCCGCGCCGGCGACCGCCTCGACGCGCACCGACGGCAGGCGGCGGCGGAACTCGTCGATGTCCTCGGGCAGCACGTACACTGAGTCGCCGCCGACCATCAGCATCGTCGGCGCTTCGATCGCGGCGACGTCGTCCCACAGCGGGTTGAAGTCCACCCACCGCCGATCGTCCTCGGTGCGGCCGAACAGGTCGTAGCGCCACGCCCATCGGCCGTCGGGCAGGCGGACCGTGTTGTGGCGCACGCCGCGGAAGATACCCTCCCGCGTGCGCTTCGGCGAGGCGGCCATGGTGGCTTCGAAGATCTGCTCGAAGCTGTCGTAGGTGGGCGGCCCGGCGATCAGCGCCACCGAGCCGCGCTGCTCGGGCGTCATCACCCGACCCTGCGCGTTGACGTTCGGGCTGACGTCGACGACGACGGCGCGAGGTACGAGGTGCGGCCACCTCCCAGCCAGGCGGGTGAGCGTCGCGCCACCGAGCGACATGCCAACCACGCACGTCGC
>JAYVMH010000377.1:0-4837 GCA_043759015.1 Actinomycetota bacterium | reverse complement strand
CCACCTCGGCCATGATCGCCGAGGCGAGGGTCATTCGATACAGGCCGGCGAGGAGGCCACGCAGTTCGAAGCCGGGCACCTTGTACGACACCACCTGCAGCGCCCACACGGCAGAGATCAGGTAGGCGATCGCGAACGAGAGCCCCAGTCCGAGCAGCCCGAACCGGTTCACCAGCGCGATGGCGAGGACGATGTTGATCGCGTTCTCGAAGCAGTTGATGACGAACGGTGTGCGGGCATCGTGATGTGCGTAGAAGACCCGCAGGACGAAGAGGTAGACCGAGAAGCCGACCAACCCGAGCGCGAAGCCACCGAGTGCACGCGATGTTGCCAGCGCATCGGCGGCGGTGACCTTGCCGTGTTGGAAGGCGGCACCGATGATCGGCCGTCGTAACACGAACAGCCCGAAACCTGCCGGCAAGGTGACGAGCGCGATCAGACGAATGCCCAAGGTCGTTCGATCGATGAGTGCCGGGCGGTCGCGGCGGGTGATCGCGCTCGTCATCTCGGGCAGGAACGTCGTCGCGATCGACACGGCGAGCAGGCCGTGCGGCAGCACGAACCACAGGTACGCCCGCGAGTACGCGAACACGGAGCCGTCGCCACCGCGCAGGAGGTTGCGGATCACGATCACCGCGACCTGGTTGGCGACGACGTAGCCGAGCGCCCAACCCGACAACGTGCGCAGAGTAAGGACCGCCGGGTTGCGGAAGTCTGGCTTGAAGCGGAACCGGATCTTCGCCGCAGCGAGCGCGGGCAGCAGTGCGATCGTCATCACCGCGATCCCGACCGTGGCGCCGCCGCCGAGCAGCCACCGCAACGTGCCGTTGTCGAGCACGTCGCGCAACGTCGGCACAGCGCCGTGCATCACGCTCGGCACGAACAGCAGCGACACGATGATGACCACGTTCGACAACACCGGCACCCACGCGGCGGCGAAGAATCGGCGGCGGGCGTTCAGCAGCGCCGACGCCAGCGCATTGAGGCCGTAGAAGAAGATCTGGACGAGGAAGATTCGGGCCAGCACGGTGCCCACGCTTCGGTACTGGTCGGCGTTGACGTTGGCCGAGGTGAGCAGCGAGTAGAGGTGGAACACGAGCGGTGCGGCGACGACGGCAACGAGCGTGACTGCGGACATGACGAGCACCGAGACCGTGACGACGGCGTTCGTGCCGTCCTCGTCGTTGTCGTCGCGTAGGCGGGTGAACAGCGGCACGAGGCTGGAGCTGAGGACGCCGCCGATCAGCAGCTCGTAGATCATGTTCGGCGTGCCATTGGCCAGGTCGTAGGCGTCGGCGACGGCACTCGGTGAACCGAGGACGGCACCGAGCACCGCGACCCTCACGACGCCGGTGATGCGGGACACCGCGGTGCCCGTTGCAACCGCCAAGTTCGACTTCAGCAGGCTGCTCACCGTGTGAAGGGTAGTCGGCGCCGTATGACCCGACCGGGGCACGCGCCCGATTGACCGTGGGGTCAAGGCGGCCGGTACAGTGCCCGTATGGCTCATCGTTTCGAGAGCGTCGCGCAGGTTCGCCAAGGCCTGAAGGACGTCCACTACCTGGCCGACGAAGGCATTGCCGGCGTCGCCTTCCTCGCCGATCGTCTTGGCAAGCCGGTCCTCGTCGAGGGTCCTGCAGGCACCGGCAAGACCCAGCTCGCGAAGAGCATCGCGGAGGTGACCGGCGCTCGGCTCATCCGCCTGCAGTGCTACGAGGGTCTCGACGAGAGCAAGGCGCTCTACGAGTGGAACTACAAGAAGCAGCTGCTCCGCATCCAGGCCGACAGGAACAGCGACTCGTGGTCCGACATCCACGACGACATCTTCAGCGACGAGTTTCTCCTCACCCGACCGCTGCTCGAGGCCATCACTGCGCCCGATCCGGTCGTGTTGCTCATCGACGAAGTGGACCGTGTGGAGGTCGAGACCGAGGCGTTGCTGCTCGAGATCCTCTCCGAGTACCAGGTGTCGATCCCCGAGCTCGGCACGATCGTGGCCACACAGATCCCGCTGGTGTTCCTCACCTCGAACAACACCCGCGAGCTCAGCGAGGCGCTGAAGCGTCGCTGCCTCTACTTGCACGTGGACTACCCCAGCATGGATCGCGAGAAGGAGATCGTCCTCACTCGTGTGCCCGAGGTCAGCGACAACCTCGCCGACCAGATCGCCCGCATCGTGCGCAGCATCCGCCAGCTCGACCTGAAGAAGGCTCCGAGCGTCAGCGAGACGATCGACTGGGCGCGCACCCTCGTACTGCTCGGCATCGAGAGCATCGATGCGCAGCAGGCCAAGGAAACGTTGCACATCCTGCTGAAGTACCAGACCGACATCGCGAAGGCAGCCAAAGAGCTGTCGATCGACAAGTAGTTCCCCCGTGCTCGATCTGCTCGCCGGGTTCGTCACCGAGCTTCGCAGCGCGGGGCTTCCCGTGTCGCTCACCGAGAACCTCGACGCGATGGAGGCCGTGCAGCACATCCCCATCGAGGACCGCGAAGCGTTCAAGTACGCGCTCGGTGCGACGATGGTGAAGAACAACGCACACTGGCGCGCGTTCGAGACCGTGTTCGAGGTGTACTTCAGCCTCCGTGGCCCGGAGTACAAGATCGTCGAGGGTGAAACCGATCTCGACGAGATGTGGCGCGAGATGCAGGAGCAGATGCGCCAGGGAGACGGCAAGAGCCGTGGCGGGTCGATGGATCAGCTGACGCCTGAAGAACTGGCCCAGATGCTGCTGCAGGCGCTGATGAACGGCGATCAGGCGATGATGCGCGCCCTCGCCCGTCAGGCAGTACAGCGGTTCGCGGGGATGGAGCCGGGGCGCCCGGTGGGTGGCACCTACTACCTGTATCGCACGCTGCGGAACCTGGACCTCGATGGCATGCTCGAGAAGCTGATGGAAGCCAGCCGGGAGGAGGTCGGCGGTGAGCTGACCCAGCTAGAAGAAAGGCTCGAGCGCGACGAGTACAACGACCGCATCGAGCAGTTCAAGAAGGAGATCGAAGCCGAGATCCGTCGTCGCCTGGTCGCCGACCGCGGTCCGGAGGCGATGGCGAAGACGTTGCGCAAGCCACTCCCCGAGGACGTCGAGTTCATGCACGCATCGCGCGACGAGATGCAGAACTTGAAGAAGGCGTTGCAGCCGCTCACCCGCAAGCTTGCCGCTCGCCTGGCCCGCAAGCGCCGCCACGGCCGCAAGGGCCCGCTGGACTTCCGTAGCACCGTGCGGCACAGCCTCAGCTACGGCGGCGTACCCGCCGAGCCGAAGTTCAAGTACCCGCGGCCGGCCAAACCTGAGCTGATGGTCGTCGCCGACATCTCCGGTTCCGTCGCTGCGTTCGCCCGGTTCACGCTGATGCTGGTCTACGCGATCCAGGGTCAGTTCTCAAAGGTGCGCTCGTTCGTGTTCATCGACGGCATCGATGAGGTCACGGACTACTTCCGCGGCGAGGAGGACATCGCCAATGCGATTCATCGCGTGAACACCGAGGCCGATGTGGTGTGGGTGGACGGGCACAGCGACTACGGCCACGCGTTCGAGGTGTTCTGGGATCGTTACGGTAAGGACGTCGGCCCGAAGACCACCGTGTTGCTGCTGGGCGACGCGCGCAACAACTACCACGCCAGCCAGGCGTGGGTGGTGAAGGAGATCCGCCAGAAGGCGCGCCACGTCTACTGGTTGAACCCGGAGCCGAAGAGCTACTGGAACACCGGCGACTCGATCGTCGGCGACTACGGCACCCACACCGACGGTGTCTACGAGTGCCGCAACCTGCGCCAGCTCGAAGGCTTCGTCGAAAAGCTCGCCTGACCCCGGTCCCCGTGGCGGGGTCAGCTGCGCTGGTAGTTGGGGGCTTCTTTGGTGATGGTGACGTCGTGCGGGTGGCTCTCCGCGCGGCCGGCCGTAGTGACACGCATGAAGCGGGCACCACTGCGCAAGGCCGGCAGCGTTGCCGCGCCTGCGTAGCCCATGCCGCTGCGCAGACCGCCCACCAACTGGTAGATGACGTCGCCGAGCGTGCCGGCATACGGCACGCGACCTTCGATGCCTTCGGGCACGAGCTTGCGCGACTGGCCGGCCATCTCCGACTGCGCCGTCGCGTAGCGGTCCGCGCCGAGCCCCTGCATCGCGCCGAGCGAACCCATCCCGCGGTAGCTCTTGTAGCGGCGACCCTCGAACAGCTCCAGCTCGCCCGGCGCTTCGTCGGTGCCGGCGAGCAGCGAGCCGAGCATCACCGTGTCGGCCCCGGCGGCGATCGCCTTGACGACGTCGCCCGAGTAGGTGATGCCGCCGTCGCCGATCACGGGGATGCCGCGCCGCCGCGCGTGCTGGGCCGTGAAGTAGATCGCGGACAGCTGCGGCATGCCCGCACCGCTGACGACTCGAGTGGTGCAGATCGAGCCGGCGCCGACACCGACCTTGACAGCCGATGCCCCCGCCTTGGCGAGCGCGTCCACACCCTCCTCGGTGACCACGTTGCCGGCCACGACGGGCAGGTTCGGCCACGAACCCTTGATCCGCTCGACCGCCTTCAACACCCCCGCCGAGTGGCCGTGAGCGGTGTCGAGCGCGACGACGTCGATACCCTGCGCGACCAACGCCTCCACCCGCTCCTCGAGCTCCGCACCCACGCCCACCGCTGCCGCGCACCGAAGGCGGCCGGCGCTGTCGCGCGTCGCGTTCGGGAACTCGAGCTTCTTGAGAATGTCCTTCACCGTGATCAGCCCGGTGAGACGACCGTTGGCATCCACGAGCGGCAGCTTCTCGATGCGGTGCAGCTGCAGGATGCTCTTGGCCTCGTCGAGCGTGGTGCCCTCGCGGGCGGTGACCAATCCGTC
>JAYVMH010000376.1:0-4839 GCA_043759015.1 Actinomycetota bacterium | reverse complement strand
GCGGCCGCCGGTGGGGCAGCGGTGCTGGTCGCTTCCACCGACACCGAGGAATTGGTGCGCGTGTCACACCGCGTCCTGATCATGCGCGATGGTGTCATCGCCACCGAACTGCTCGGCGACGAGATCAACGTCGAGAACATCGAACGAGCCCAGCTGCAGAAGAAGGTTGCATCTCAATGACCACCGACACGAACGCGGATCCCGACGTCTCGAAGGGATCGCCACTTGTGGTGAAGGGACGTCCCTGGACGTCGCGCATCGGGCTGGACAAGTTCAGCGCCCTCTACCTGTGGGCGTTCTTCATGATCACGTTCTCGTTCACGTCCGAGTTCTTCCTCAACTGGACCAGCATCCGGCTGGTGTTGACCGAGAAGGTGATCGTCGGAGTGTTGGCGTTGGCCTTCCTCGTTCCGCTCGCGGCCGACACCTTCGACCTCTCGATCGGCCACATGATGGGGTTCTCGTTGGTGATCGTGAACGTCATCGCTCGCGACCATCCCGACTTCCCGCAGGCGGCGGCCGCACTCGTCGCGCTCTTGGCCTGCGCACTCACCGGTTTCGTGAGCGGGTTCATCGTCGTGAAGTTGAAGGTGAACTCGTTCATCGCGACACTCGGGATGAGCCAGGTACTCGCCGCGCTCACGTTGTTGCTCTCCGGCAACCGACAGATCAGTACTGTGCTCAGCGCCCAGTACCGCGACATCGGACGAGCGAAGATCTTCGACCTTCCGCTCTACTTCTACTACTTGGTCGTCCTTGCCCTCGTCGTCTGGGTCGTCCTCGAGCACACCCCGACCGGCCGCTATCTGTTCGCCACCGGCGGCAACAAAGAGGCCGCGCGGCTGGCTGGTGTGCACACCGATCGTTACGTGTGGGGCTCGCTCATCGTGTCGGCGCTGATTGCCGGATTCGCCGGACTCGTCCAATCGTGGAAGGTGGGGACCTTCGGCAACGATGTCGGCCCCGGCTTCCTCTTCCCAGCGATTG
The DNA here is from genome assembly GCA_043759015.1 of Actinomycetota bacterium. Classification (GTDB taxonomy): domain Bacteria; phylum Actinomycetota; class Acidimicrobiia; order Acidimicrobiales; family Ilumatobacteraceae; genus UBA668. Next base: position 3,852 of record JAYVMH010000376.1, on the reverse strand, counting down.
CAGCGGTGTTCTTCGGCGCCTCGCAGCTGCGGAAGCGACCCAACGTGTGGGGCACGCTCATCGCTGTCCTCACGCTCGCCTTCGGGGTGAAGGGCCTGCAGCTCACGTTCACCGGCACCAGCAGGCCATGGATCGAGCCCTTGTTCGAAGGCCTCAGCCTGCTCATCGCGGTGGCGTTCGCCAGCCGGCAGCACATCATCAAGCTCACCAAGCGGCACGACACGGCGACGGTGCAAGGTGTCAGTGAGACGACCTGAGGTTGCTCTGGGTCGGGCCTGCGGGTGAACCCTTGAACATCGCCTCCGAATCGAAGCCGATGCGCGTGTCGGTGATGATCTCGACGACCACGCGGCCCGGGCTGTCCAGGTGGGCGACGAACGCGTCCTGCTGCGCGGCGTTTCCCGGGCGCACCTTCTCGGCGAGTGCTCGATACATCCACGCCTTGGTGGCATCGTCATCGTGGACGTGGGCGTTGCCCTTGTAGGTGACTGCTTGGCTGATACCGATGTCGGTGCCACGGCTGGAGATGGCAACTGCAACCCTTGGCCGAGCCTCGATGGCCGGCACTCGCGCCCGCTGGCGCGTGCAGGTGAGCCAGAAGCGCCCATCACGATGGACGAAGTTCATGATCACCCCTACCGGGTCGCCCGATGCGGTCGACCACATGAAGCAGCACTCCGTCTGACTAGCCAACAAGTCAGTTTCGCGCTCGTCGGTGAGCGAGAACTTCGAGACGTCGTCGTAGCTGTCGACGTATTCGTGCTGTTCAGCCTGCATCGCCTGACCCCTCCGATTCGATGAGATGCCAAACCTATCCGCCGGGTAGTTTCGCTCCCGCCCCGCACGGTTGCGGTGCCAGTCATTTCGGGGGAGCACTCGTCATGGATCGTTGGATCACCGACACTCAGATCAGCCCGCGGTTCCCGTACTACACGCGAGCCAACGCAGATGAGGTCGGCCCCGACCCGTTCAGCCCGCTCGGGTGGAGCCTGGGTTGGATGAAGGGCTGCATCCCAGGGGTGGCACAAGGCTTCATCAACTTCGGTGTGCTGCGCGCCGAGGAGTTCGCCCTCGATCCGCCCGAGGTCTTCGGCAACTGGGGCGGTTACTTCTACAACCAACTGTCACTTCCGCGGCTGATGGGTTGCCGCATGCCCGGGGCTACCCCGGCCGCCATCGATCAGGCGTACTTCGGCGACCACCCGGGGGTGCCGGCCTATGTGGCGCACCCGCAGGACGAGGATCCCGCTCAGTCGGAGGCGCTCGCCGCGACGATGGGGTGGGCGATGAGCACGGATGGCTTCCCTGCCATGGAGGCGGCTGCGGCGCTCGCCCGACGGGTGGTCGCCGAACGACCCGACCTTTGCTCCCTCAGCGATGCCGAGCTGGTCGCTCGCGGCCGCTCGATGGCGCCGGTCATCGTGGAGGTGTGGACCCCGTACTGCGAGGTGTGTCTGGGCGCGTCACTCGGCCCGGGCGCGGTGCAGGCCATCTGCGCGGCCATCGGGCGGCCCGAGGATGCCGTGAAGGTGCTCGCGGCAGTCGGCGACATCGAGTCGGCCGAGACCTCCTTCGCGATGTGGGACATCAGCCGACTGGTCAAGCAATCGAGTGAGCTGATGGGAGCCTTCGATGCCGGAGTCGGCACCGTCTCGGGTCGCCTCGAGGCTTCGTCCTCGACGGACGCCGCCGATTTCCTGGCCGCGTGGCGGCGACTCATCGCCGAACATGGCCATCGCGGCCCCAACGAGTGGGACATGCGGGCACCCTCGTGGACCACTCGTCCGACGCTGGCGTTGTCCATGCTCGAACGGCTTCGCTTCCAGAGCGACGATCGGTCGCCGCACCTGGCCCGCTCGGCGGCCGCGCAGCAACGCGTTCGGCTCACCGCCGACCTCCTCGAGGCGGTTGCAGGCGATCCGGAGACCAGCGCGACCCTCAGGGCCGGGCTCTCGTCCGCAGCGCTGTTCTACGCGCTGCGCGAGCGCGGCAAGAGTGCATGCATCCGGGTGATCCACGAGGCCAAGCTGGCGTTCAACGAGCTCGGTCGGCGGATGACCGAGCGCGGGTTGTTCGATGACGAGCTGCGGATCTACATGCTGCTCGACGACGAGCTGGACGCCTTCCTCGACCGCCCCGAGGCGTTCCGCACCACCGTGGAGGAGCGCAGCGTGGCCTTCGAGCATCTGCACCAGGTCGAACCGCCCTACATCGTCAAGCTCATGGAGGGTGTTCCGCCGATCGACTCGTGGCCGGCTCGATACGGGGTCGGAACCGTGGTGCAGGCCGTGGCCGGCGAGGTGCTGCAGGGTGCGCCGGGTGCGCCGGGCGCAATCACCGGCAGGGCTCGCATCATCCTCGACCCTTCGGCTGCCGATGACATCGAACCCGACGACATCATGGTGGCGGCAACCACCGACCCGTCGTGGACGCCCCTCTTCCTCTCCGTGGCCGGGGTCATCGTCAACGTCGGCGCTGTCGCCAGCCATGCCGTCATCGTGAGTCGCGAGCTCGGCGTGCCATGTGCGGTATCGGTGGTCGACGCCACGAAGCGCATTCCAGAGGGCGCGATCGTCACGCTCGATGGTTCTACCGGCACCGTCACAGTCCTGTCGGTGTAGGCCTTGTCGAAATCGAGTCCAAAGGCCGTCGTTTTCGACTTCGGCGGAGTTCTCATCTCGCCAGTCATCGAGAAGGTGGCGGTCCTCGCCGATCGTCATGGCACGACCATGGAGCAACTTCTGGCAGTGCTGCTCGGCCCGCGCGACTCGGGTGGCCATCCGTGGCACCGTTGCGAGCGAGGCGAGATCGCAGTGGCGGACATCCAGGACCTGCTCGGACCGTGGGCCACCGCTGCCGGATTGGTCATGCACGGCGACGAGATCTCGGTCCTGCTGGCACCGACGTACCGGGTGTCGCAACCGATGCTCGATCGGGTCGATGCGCTACGCGTCGCCGGCTACGCCACGGGTCTGCTCACCAACACCTTCGCCGAGTTCCGTCCGCAGATGCAGCGTGACATCGACCTCTCCCGTTTCGACGCGGTGATCGAGTCGTTTGCCGTCGGAGCCCGTAAGCCAGAGCGCGCCATCTACGGTGCTGTGACCGAAGCACTCGGAGTCGACGACGCCGACATCATCTACCTCGACGACTTCGAGCAGAACCTTCAACCGGCACTCGAACTGGGGTGGACCGTGATCCACGTGGCGAGCCCCGAACAAGCGCTCGCCGAGTTGGAGTGCCTGGCGCCTACGACCACTCGTTCCAACGGATGACCTGCTCGGCGGGTGGGCGCTTCGCCAGCTTGAACTCGGTACCGATGGTGTATGCCACCGGGAACAGGCCCGCTTGTGTGTACTGGTCATACGGGATGCCGAGCAGATCGGCCACCTCGCGCTCGTCGGGCAGGTGCATCGTTGTCCAGCACGAACCGAGACCGCGTTCGCGAAGGGCGAGCATGAAGCTCCACACCGCGGGCAGGATGGAACCCCAACGAGATGCTTGTCGCGCAACTGGTGTGCCCTCGGTCATCCGGTCGGCGAGAAGCGGGATCGCCAGTATCGGCACACGTTCGAGGTTGTTGGCGAGATAGGTGGCCGACTCCTGGATGACATCGTTGGCCTGCTCCGAGGGCGGTTTGCCCGATTCGACCGCGTACGCAAAGAACCGACGTCGGTAGATCTCGGCGAGCGCCAGCTTCTTCACCGGGTCGTCGACGAACACCCATCGCCACCGCTGGGTGTTGCTGCCACTGGGCGATTGGTGCGCGATCTCGACGCATTCGACGAGCACGTCGCGAGGCACCGGCCGGTCGAGGTCGAGTCGTTTGCGCACGGCCCTGGTGCTGGTGAG
>JAYVMH010000375.1:0-4847 GCA_043759015.1 Actinomycetota bacterium | reverse complement strand
CGAACTCCTCGGGCTGGCCGTCGTTGGTGAGATCGCCCTTCACCACGACCGCGGCAGGGTCGATCGCGGACATCTCGCGAGCCGCCGCCCGGTTCATCGTCTCCGGGTACGGCTGCTCACCGGGTTCCTGCCGCTGGATCGGACCCTCGCGATGGTTGTCGATGCGGCCTGCCTCGGTCTCACCGAAGTGCAGGTCGTTCACCGTCGCGAACCGACAGAGCAACTCGCCGGGCGGGCGGGCGAGCGTGGTGACGTCGACCCCCATCAGCGTGTAGGTGGTCGCCGGCTGCAGATCGTGGAACCGCGTCGTTGTCGTGCCGTCGTGGAACACGACGAAGTCGTCGGCAACCGTGGTGAGCTCCACGCACTTCACCGTACTCCCACTCCTCGCCCACGGCCGCGTCCGAGCACGCCGCGGGTACGATCTCACCAAAGTGGTGGATCTGAACCTGTCCTACGCCCAGCCGACTCCTCCGGGCAACACCTCATGGGGTCCGAGGCGCGTGCGAGGTGCCGTGACGGTCGTGTCGCCGGCGCTGGTGGTGCTGGCCGTGCTCGGTGCGTACAGCGGCGGCAACATCGGGTCGCTCGCGTACGTCGCGTCGCTCGGGATGAGCGCATCGATCGTGCTGATCGTCTCGATCGTGCAGGGCAGTCGAGGGGTTGGTTGGCGGATCGTCGGGGTCGGGCTCACCGTCTGGGCGATCACCGGGTGCTTGGTCACGTTGAACAACAGCGCCAACCTCGGTGCACCGGATCTGCTCACGTCGCTCGGCTACGCAGTCGGCTACGTACCGGTGATGATCGGGCTCGCCGTGCTGGGCGACAACGGGCTGCGCGTCCGGCGGATGACCAACTTCATCGACGGCGTCATCGTGCTCCTCGTGCTGTACGGACTGGTGTGGTTGCTGGTGGTCGAACCGGTGGATCTGCAGAGCACGCTCGGACGAATGGACCGAGCATTCGAGGCGCTCTACCCCGCCGGCGATCTCGCGGTGCTGATGCTCGCGGTGCGCGTCGTGGCCGGCCGTACGATGCACCGTCGAGTGGTCGGTCTGCTCCTCGTCGGTTCGGTGATGTCGGCCGCGGCCGACATCGGGCTGCTCGTCGGCTACCTCACCAACCCCGATGGATCGTTCCCGATCACGGACCTGATCTACCTCGCCGCGATGTCGGTGATCGCACTCGCCGCGATGGCGAGCATGCAGACGGCGCCGCCAGCCGTCGGCAACGACTCGCGTTCGTGGCGCTGGGTACCGATCGTCGTCGCCGCGTCGGCAACGCTGCCACCCCTCGGGCTGCTCGTGGTTTCGCTCGTCTCGGATCGCGAGATCTCCGTTCCCGCGGTCGCGTTCTGGCTGCTGGCGATGGTGGCCACGATGGTTGCCCGTTCACTCGCAGGTGTGAGGGAAGTGGAGCGCGCCCACCGGCATTCGACGTGGCTGGCGTCGCACGATCTCCCCACCGGGATGCTGCGACGGTCGGCGTTCCTGCACGAGGTGTCGGAGGGGACGCTCCGCGACCGATCCGGCACGGTGATCATGGTGGAGGTGCAGGCGGTTCGCGAGCTCGCCGATCGTCACGGCTTCGAGGCGTCCGAGTCGCTGCTCGACACCGTGGCCTTCCGTATGCGCACCGTCACAGGTCCCGGCGCGGTGCTGGCGCGCATGGGGCACGACCAGTTCGTCGCGTTCCTCCGCTCGGTCGAATCGGGCCATGGTCGCCAGGTTGCCGCGGGGGTCCAGAAGGCGTTGCTCGAGCCGGTCGCATTCGCGGACGAGCACGTGCCGTTGGTGGCCGCGGTCGGCGTGTCGCAGGCCGATGGGGCCGTCATCGACGTGTTGGCGGGTGTGCGCCGAGCCACCGAGGCGATGCACCACGCGCGGTCACTCGGCGCAGGCGGCCTCGCGTTCGACGCCGACCTTGCCGGCACCGCCGGCTTCTGAACCGTTCTTCGGGCTTCAGGCCTTGACGACGACGGTGCTGACCATCTTGTCGTGCCACGTCTGCTTGCGACTGTCCCACAGCATCCACAGGTAGCCGAGGTAGCAGAAGAAGCCGGAGAAGATGCGACAGATCTGGCGACCGAACGCCTTGCCGGCGCTGATGCTCTGACCGGTCGTGGCGTCGACGATGCGGATGCCGGTGGCCTTGTGGCCCCAGCTCTGGCCGGCGGCGACCTTCCGGCAGTACAGCACCATGAACGCGGCGGCACCGACCAACCCGACCAGGATCGTCAGGCCGAACGTGCCCGCTGTCGGGAGATGGCAGATGCCGGCTTCGCCGTTGACGGTGCAGCTCACGTAGTGGCGCGGCCCGGCGAAGAACAGCACGATCGCCGGGATGCTGAACAGCAAGCCGATGAGACCGTCGATGATGACCGCGCCAAGGCGGGCGCCGAAGCTCGCGTACTGGTTCGGTGGTGGCGCTGGCGCGTACGGCGTGTAGCCCGGGGGAATGGGCGGCGGGGCACCCGGCGGTGGCGGTGGCGGCGGCGGCATCGAGCTCATGCCCATGACCGTAGTCCCGCTGCAGCGTCAACCGCGGGACCGTGATCGTTCTCGAACCGGGTCGTTACCTGAACCGGGTCGTTACCTGAACCGGGTCGTTACCGAAACGGTCGGTCCCGGCGGGCGGGGAGCGGCCTGGCCCACCACCGCGCGCTGAATCGCCAGGTCGGGGCGCGCAGCGGGTTCTCGTTGTCGGCGAGCACGACCGGCTTGGGCCACATCGCTTCGACGACGCCGACGATAGCCACGGCCTCCTCGTCGGTCGGTGGCGGTGAGATCTCAGGACGCATACGGCTGGTCGCGACCATCAGAGCGGCACGTTGCCGTGCTTGCGGCGGGGCAGCTCTTCGCGCTTGGTGCGCAGCATGCGCAGGCCTTGCACGATCTTCTGCCGGGTCTCGGCGGGGTCGATGACGTCGTCCACGTAGCCGCGCTCGGCGGCGTTGTACGGGTTTGCGTACTTCTCGGTGTACTCGGCGACCAGCTCTGCTCGACGGGCGATCGGGTCGGCGGCCTGCTGCAGCTCGCGTCGGTAGACGATCTCGACGGCGCCCTGGGGACCCATCACGGCGAGCTCCGCCGTCGGCCAGGCATACGCGAGGTCGGCGCCGATCGACTTGCTGTTCATGACGACGTATGCGCCGCCGTACGCCTTGCGGGTGATGATCTGGATGCGCGGCACCGTGGCTTCGCAGTAGGCGTAGAGCAGCTTGGCGCCGTGGCGGATGATGCCGCCGTACTCCTGGTCCACCCCGGGCAGGAAGCCGGGCACGTCCACGAACGTGAGGAGTGGGATGTTGAACGCGTCGCACGTGCGCACGAAGCGGGCGGCCTTCTCGCTGCTCTCGATGTCCAGCACGCCGGCGAGCATCATCGGTTGGTTGCCCACGATGCCCACGGGGTGACCGTCCACCCTGCTGAAACCGCACACGATGCTCTTGGCCCAATGGGGGAAGTACTCGAAGAACTCGCCGTCGTCGACGACTTCCTTGATGACCCGCTTCATGTCGTACGGCTGGTTGGGCGAGGGCGGCAGGATCGTCTGCAGCATCGGGCACAGCCGGTCCGGGTCGTCACCGGTGTCCACCGGCGGCGCTTCCTCCAGGTTGTTGCTCGGCAGGAAGCTGAGCAGGAAGCGCACGTCGTCGAGGCAGCTCTTCTCGTCCGGCGACACGAAGGTGGCGACACCGCTCTTGCTCGCGTGGCTCATCGCGCCGCCGAGCTCTTCGAGCGTCACCTCTTCGCCCGTGACGGTCTTCACCACGTCGGGTCCGGTGATGAACATGTGGCTCGTCTCGCGGACCATGAAGATGAAGTCGGTCATCGCCGGGCTGTAGACGGCGCCGCCGGCACACGGGCCGAGGATGACCGAGATCTGTGGCACGACCCCGCTGGCGAGCACGTTGCGATAGAAGATGCCGCCGTAGCTGGCAAGGCTGACGACGCCTTCTTGGATGCGGGCGCCGGCACCGTCGTTGAGGCCGACGACGGGTGCGCCGACCTTCAGTGCCAGATCCATCAGCTTGTGGATCTTCTCCGCGAACACTTCGCCGAGGGCACCACCGAACACGGTGAAGTCCTGACTGAACACGAACAGCTTGCGGCCGTCCACCGTGCCCCAGCCGGTGATCACGCCGTCGGTGTAGGGGCGCTCCTCCAGCCCTGCCGCGTGGGCACGATGGCGGGCGAGAAGGTCCAGCTCCTGGAACGTGCCGGGGTCGAGCAGGTACTCGATGCGCTCGCGCGCGAGCAGCTTGCCCTTCTCGTGCTGGCGGTCGACCGAGCGCTGCGAACCGGCGTGGTAGGCCTGCTCACGTCGTTCGCGCAGATCGTCGAGCTTGTCGGCCATGGGATTCGTGGTCACGTCGGGTCACGCTAGTGGGCCAGGCGACCCCCGGCCACATGCCCCCTCCACATGCCCCCACGACATGCCCTCTCCAGGAGCGACCGCCGCTGGGGCATGATGGCGGCCGTGAGGCTTCCACTCTCCCCACCGATCGCGCCGATGCTCGCCAAGTTGGCCGACGGCATCCCGCAGGGCGATGGGTGGCACTACGAACCGAAGTGGGACGGCTTCCGTTGCATCGTGTTCCGCGACCACGATCACCTCGAGATGGCGAGCCGCAACGAGCGACCGTTCACGCGTTACTTCCCCGAGCTGATCGCGCCGTTCCTGCGCGAACTGCCCGAGCGGTGCGTCGTGGACGGTGAGATCGTCGTGGCGGCAGGCGACGACCGGGGGCTGGACTTCGACGCGCTGCTCCAGCGGATCCACCCTGCCGAGTCGAGGGTGCGGCGGCTGGCGGCCGAGACCCCGGCGTCGTTCGTCGTGTTCGA
>JAYVMH010000374.1:0-4863 GCA_043759015.1 Actinomycetota bacterium | reverse complement strand
CACGAACCCGAGACTGAGACTGAGCCAGGGGCCTTCCCGGCACCACGGATTGTTGCTGCGAGCACGTTTCACAGCGTCGTAGATCGGTTGGCCCCGCCCGACCCCATCGCGAAGGAGACCGAGAGAGGAGACAAGTCGTGGACGTGGTGATGGAGCGATGTGCGGGGATCGACATCGGCAAGGACGAAGTCGTGGCGTGCGTGCGAACCCCAGGGCCGGGCGGCCGCCGTCGTCGCAAGGACACGCGCACGTTCCCGTCGTTCGTCGGGGACCTCGAGACGATGGCGGACTGGTTCGCCGCCGAGGGAGTCACCGAGGTGGCGATGGAAGCGACCGGCTCGTATTGGAAGCCGGTCTGGTACGTGCTCGAGGACCGGGGGTTCGAGTTGAAGCTCGTGAACGCCCACCACCTCAAGATCCTCCCGGGTCGCAAGAGCGACGTCCTGGACGCCGAGTGGATCGCCGAGCTGTTGGAGCACGGCCTGCTGCGGGGCAGCTTCGTGCCGCCCCGAGTGATCCGCGAGCTGCGGGACCTGACCCGCTATCGCAAGCGTCTCGTGCAGACCCACACCCAAGAGATCCAACGCATCCAGAAGACTCTCGAGGACGCGGGTATCAAGTTGGGCTCGGTCGCCACAGACATCATGGGCGTGTCAGGCCGGGCGATGCTGCGAGCCCTGATCGCCGGTGGGCGCGATCCCGAGGTCCTCGCCGAGCTGGCCAAAGGCAGGCTCCGCAGCAAGATCCCCGATCTCCAGCGGGCGTTGCGGGGCCGGTTCGGGAACCACCACGCCCTGCTGATCGGGATGAGTCTCGACCACATCGATCACCTCGAAGCGACCATGGCCCGCCTCGACACCGAGATCGACACGGTCTTCGAGGCCAACACCAGCGAGACCGATCTCCCTTTCGAGAGGGCCCGTGATCACCTCGACACCATCCCGGGGGTCGCCAAACGGGCCGCCGAGGCGATCATCGCCGAGATCGGTGTCGACAGGTCCCGATTCCCGACCGCCGGGCACCTGGCGTCATGGGCTGGGGTTGCCCCCGGCAACAACATCACCGGCGGCAAACGCGGATCGGGCCGCACGACGAAAGGTGATGTGTGGCTCGGCGACATCCTCGACCAGTGTGCATGGGCCGCAGCGCGCACACGCGACACCTACCTGTCCGTCCAGTTCTGGCGGCTCTCACGTCGCATCGGCAAGAAGAAGGCCGCCATGGCTGTCGCCCACTCGATCCTCGTGATCTGCCGGCATCTCCACCATCGGGGCCGTGGCCGCCATCGTCTCGTGCGTCGTCCCGCTCCCTCAGGGGCGGCGGGCCTGGCGCATGAGGAACGATCCTGCAGCGCTCCGCGCCCTGTCGGGTTGGACAAACGGTCTCCTGGTCGTCAACGCCACCTTGCGGCTCGCCTGGGCCATCGGTCGCCACCAGCTCATCGCCGGCGTGCCGAGCGTCATCAACGGGCCTATCGCCCTGCTCGGTCGTTCCGTGTCCATCATCCATTCCGGGATAGCGATCGTGGCCAGAGCGTCGCACTGTTCATGCGAATTGAGGTTGGTTCGACTCCAACTCCCGGAGCCATCGCCCCTGCTCAGCGCCCATGCCACGGCACGACGCCCGACTGGCCGACCACGGGGGCAACGGGACCCCGGGCCCGGCCGGACTGAAGTGTCCATCGACGCAAGGCACACGAGACCCGGTCGACAGCACGTCCACCGCGTCGCTCACTCGTCGCCCGAGCACGCTTCGCCGCCGCCTCTGTTCCCAGCGGGTCATCCAGAGGTGGTCGCAGGCGTCGGGCGCGTGCGCGATGCGATGGCCGGTCCGCCGACCGGGCTCATTCAGGCCATGGTCAGGTGTGGTGGTTCACAGTGTCGGTGGGGGCGGACGTCTCTCATCGGACTTGAAAGGACAACACCATGACTGTTCAACGATCTCAACCATGGGGCCCTACGCGACGATCACGTCGACACGCCGCAGCCGCAGCCGCGTCGATCGCCGTGCTCGGTGTCGCGCTGTTTGCGGTCACGACACCAGCGATCGCCGCGTCAGGTCGCGCCGGGCGTGCCGAGGCCACGTATCGGGCCCGCCCGAGAAACGGTGGCCCGGTTGACACGACCCGGCCAACGTTCTCGAACCCGGCGCACATCACCAACCCGTTGTTCCCAGTCAGCACGGTCACCTCGATCGTGCTGCTCGGTGAAGCCAGCGGTGAACGGACCCGCTTCGAGATCACCCGCCTGCCCGACACCAAGACCATCGACTGGAACGGTCAGCACATCAAGACCGTCGTGTCACAGTTCACGGCGTTCACGAATGGTCGGATCCACGAGTCGGCCCTCGACTACTTCGCCCAGGCCGACGACGGATCGGTGTGGTACCTGGGGGAGGACGTCGCCAACTATGACAACGGCGTCGTCGTCAACCACACCGGCACTTGGCTCGCCGGACGCGACGGTCCCGCAGGAATGATCATGCCGGCCGACCCCCGCGTCGGCGACGTGTTCCACTCCGAGAACATCCCCGGGTTGGTCTTCGAAGAGGACACCGTCACCGCCACCGGTCTGACCGTGTCCACACCCTCCGGCCCCGTGTCAGGCGCCATCCGGATCCGAGAGGTACTCATGGACGGCACCCGTGAAGACAAGGTCTACGCCCCCGGGTACGGACAGTTGACCGCAGTCGATCTCGACGCCAGCGGCAACGAGACCCTGGCCCTGGCCGTACCCACCGACACCCACCGCAGCCGCCTACCAGCAGCGCTGGCAACGATCCGCAACCGCGCCGACGATCTCACCACCATCGAGAATCCACCGGACTGGGACGAGCTGCACTCAACCGTCCAGGAGATCCAAGCCGCGTGGCGCGACTACCAGGCCACCGGGGTCCCCGACCTGCTGAACGCCCAGCAGAGCGAAGCGATCCAGTCACTGGCCGACCACGTCGACGCCCACGAACTCGCCGAGGTCCACCAGGCCGCCATCGAGGTCACCCAGGCGACCCTCGACCTCACGATGCGCCACCGCCCACCCACCGAGATCGACCTCGGACGCGTCGACACCTGGGCCACCCAACTCCTCATCGACGCCGCCCTCAGCAACGCGCCAGACACCCGAGGTGACGTCGCCAGCATCGAGGCGACATGGACCCGCGTACGCTCCGCTGTCGACCCGCAAACCAGCAAACGTGTCGACCGGCTCATCGCTCGACTACGCAACGACGCCGACCATGGCGACCTAGCGTCGGCCGCCAAGACCGCGACCAAGATACGCGCCCACCTCGAACGCAACGGCGAACACCACTAGCTAGTGGTCCCGCGCGTTATTTCGTCGGTGTATCCGGGAGCCATCGCAGCCATAGCAGAGGCAACAAACGATCCTCGACTTACACCGACGAACTTGTCGGGCTCCCCACCAGTTCCTGGCGCTAGCATGAGCGACGGCGGCTTCGCCGCCGTCGCTCGTCAACGCGATTGCTGCCGCGCTTTGAACATCGGTGATGGCAACAACCCGTCCTTCCCCACGGTCGGCGCAGCATTCAGCGCCTTCTTCCACGGCAACTTCACGGTGACCGGCACCAGCAATCCGGAACTCGGTCAACTATCGGTGCGACTCGTTGATGGGCGCGCACGGGTACGCATTCGACCGACACTGCTGGACGTCTGGGTCGGCGGCCGCGCGCTTGCTGGAGCCCAGCTGGAACTCAACGGAGCAGCGCATCGAGCGTCCGTCGAGCTGACCAAGGGTGGTCGTGTGTCCTGCCCCTTCCGGCAGGGTTGCCGTCGGACGCATGGCTGTGGCTGAAACGCGGGACGGATTGGATCGACTTCCGTTCGCTCGGTGGTTGGGGCGGCCATCAGAGCCCCGATGTCGAGACCGAACTCCCACAAGATCCAATCGCCGACCTGAGTGGCATGGTGACGCAAGGCGAAGGCGTCCATCTCGAGTACAAGCAGAAACTGCCTGACAGGCCCGGTGAGAAGCGCAACGTCTTCAAGACCGTCGTCGCCTTCGCGACCGGCGACGGCGGGACGATGCTCTTCGGTATCGGCGACGGCGGCGAGCTACAGGGTCTCAAGGACAGGTCGCCTGAAGCACGGCGTCGGGTGACCGACCTCCTGCGTGACGTCGTAACTCCCACGCCGAAGGTCCGCATCGAAGTCCGCCAGTTGGAGCGGCGCAACGTTCTCGTCCTCGAAGTCCTCGCGGGGAACGGCGTTCTTCATGCGTTGACCCTCGACTCGAACAAGCCCGAGTACTACGTACGGGACGACCTTCTATGCTCGTCCGGAGGAACTCGCTGCCGTCATCGCACGCGGTGCTGAGGCGTCTGGACCGCCGAGATCGCTCACCCGAGCCTGGGGACGGGACACCCTCGCGAGGGCGACCGAGGACTTCCCAGTCGTCGTCGCCCGGCGCTCGTTGGCCGGGGTCGTGTCGCCCATTGGGGTCCGTGTGGGTGGACGAGGACAGCGCCTCGAAGATACTGCCGCCCGGTCCTTCAACGAACCGCCAGAGACCTCTACTATTTGCACGCTATTTGCACGTCCAACTCCGAAGGGCCTCATCTGCGGGTTCGTGGATGGCCCTTGAACAGGTCATTCATTGGGAGCGGGTGACGGGAATCGAACCCGCATAGCCAGCTTGGAAGTATGAGTAACGCGCTTCGCTGACCAGCTCGTCGATACCCGTGAGCTGCAAGAATGCCGTTGGCCTTACCCGCTAGTGACCGTCGTGCCCTTTCATTTACCGCTGGAAAGGGCCTGCGAGGGAACAACTCGGTCCTCGCCGACGTCAGTGAGCGCTGCGCCACAGCGCTCCCGGCCGCCCGAGGTGCTCAAGTAGTTCTTGCGCGGGC
>JAYVMH010000373.1:0-4864 GCA_043759015.1 Actinomycetota bacterium | reverse complement strand
CACCCACTGCACCGCAGACGGCGCGGGCATCAGCGTCCGGATCGGTGGAACGAGGCAGCGAGCCGTCGCGCCGGCCCTGTCGGAGGACCTCGGCCAGGATGGTGCGGCGCACCGTGTCGCTGGCCTGGTTCACCTGGTCGAAGCCGGCCGTGGCCCGCACCTCGGCCGAGGTCAGCACCGCCGTCTGGCGCACCCGCCGCCCGTCGTACACGACGGCGAGCTGGTGGTGGATCCACGCCCCGAGCGCCGAGGCCGGCCCATCGGCGGCGGCGACGACGTCGGACAGCTCGACGGCGAACCGATCGGCGGCCGTGCGGTACATCGTGAGAATTAGCTCGTCCTTGGACCGGAAGTGCCGGTAGAACGCGCGCGTCGAGAGCTCGGCGCCGTCGAGTATGTCCTGCACCGACACCGTCGACCCGGGGCCCCGACCGATCAAGCGGTACGCCGCCCGAAGGATGGCGTCACGCTCGGTCTGCTGCCGGGCGGCCCGGACAGTCGCCGTCAACGAACGCCGCCGGCCACGACGAACTCCTCGCCGGTGATGTAGCTCGCCTTCTCCGACAGGAGGAACACCACCATCTCGGCGACCTCTGCCGGGCGCCCACCTCGGCCCATCGGGATGCCGGCGGTGAAGCGCTTCATCGTCTCGGCGTCGACCGTCTCAGCACGGGGCGTGAGGATCAGGCCCGGGAGCACGGTGTTCACGCGGATGTTGTCGGGCGCGAACGCGCGCGAGCAGGCGCGCCCGAACGAGTTGAGCAGGCCCTTGGTGGCCGAGTAGCCGACCATCTGCGGGTTCGGCGACGTCGCGCTCAGCGACGACACGTTGACGACCGCGCCGCCGCCGGCGCCGCGCATGTCGGAAAGCAGCACCCAGGTGGTGAGATAGGGCGCGTCGACGTTGGTGGCCATGAAGCGCCGCCAACGGTCGAACGTCAGATCGTCGGCGTCCATCAGGTGCGTGTAGGCCGCGTTGTTCACGAGCAGCGTGATCGGGCCGAGAGCCGTGCGCGACTGCTCGACCAGCGCCCGCACCTCGTCGGCCGACCCCATGTCGGCGCGAACGGCGAACGCCCGACGGCCGTGACCCTCGATCGTGGCGGCGGTGGCGGCGGCCGCTTCCTCGTCGCGCCGAAAGCTGAACGCGACATCGGCTCCGCTCGCGGCGAGCAGTTCGCGGACCGCCGATCCGATGCCTCGCCCGCCCCCGGTGACGAGGGCGGAGCGGCCGGCGAACTCGCCCGGATCGGTCATCCCACCGCGCCCGATGCCCGTAACCCGGCGATCTCGTCCGGCGAACGTCCGAGGCCGGCGAGGATCTCGTCCGTCTGCTGGCCGCACAGGACTCCCGGCAACGCCTGCGTCCGCGATCGGGAGAACCGAATGTACGGAGCGAGGCGAGGATGGTCGTCGAAGACCGGGTGGGTGACGTCGGTGATGTAGCCACTCGCCCGTCCGAAGGCGTCGTCGTACATCATCTCCTCGATCGTGCACGTCGTCACCGCCACGCACCCGACGCCTTGTGCGAGCAGTTCCGCCTCCCACGCGGCGGCGGTCTGCGTCCCGAACACGGTCGCAAGCACGTCGATCAGCGCGCCCGGGTTGGCGTTGCGAGCGGACGGCGTGGCGAACCGGGCGTCGCCGGCGAGGTCGATGTGCGGCGACATCGCCTTGGCGAAGCGAGCGAAGTCGTCGTTCGACGGTGCGGCAAGGAACACGTATCCCTCGGCGGCGTCGTAGATGCGGTACAGCGATCCAAGACCGCGCAGCTCGGCGTCGGGCGACGGCTCCCGCGGTGCCCCGGGGTAGGTCACGGCCTGGGCCGACATGGCGTGAGCGCCGGTGTTGAGCATCGACGAGAAGAGCTCCTGGCCGCCAGCGCCCCGCTGCCGGGCGGCGAGGCCGAAGAGGATGGCGGTCGTGACGCCATGCGCGGCACAGCCGTCGGCCTGGGCGTTGGCCAACGCGCTTGCCGCCGAGAGCCGGCGGGCGCCGTCCTGGATCTGGGCCATCGTGAGGTCTGCCCGCTCTTCGACGGTGCCGCCGACGTTGGCCAGCGGCATGCCGGTGGCGGCCCCGATGCTCGGGGCGTAGGCGGGCTTGCGGCCGTACGGCCCGTCGACGCCGTAGCCCGGTGCGTTCACGTACACGACGTCCGGGTTCGTCAGGCGTATCGCGGCGTAGTCGAGACCGAGCTTGGCCATCGAGCCGGCCCGATAGCCCTGCACGACGACATCGGCGGTGCGGGCGAGCTCTCGGATGACGGCCAACCCCTCCGGCGAGCTCATGTCGACGGCGATCGACTCCTTGCCCTGCATCACCTTCGCCCCGCCCGATTCCGGGAACGGGATGATGCCTCGGATGCGGTCGCCGGCAAGCGGTTCGACCTTGATGACGCGAGCGCCCAGGTCGGTCAGCATCGTCGTGCCGTGGGGCGCGGCGAACAGCGTGGCGAGCTCGAGCACGGTGACGCCAGCGAGTGGCAGGTCGTCGCTCACCGTGCCGGCTGTGGCGGGCGCGGTCGGCAGCGGTTCGGCGGCGAGCGCCAGAATCTCGGCGCGGTGCTCGTCGAGCCGCGGCGCGCTGGCCGTGATCGCCGCCGGTGTCCGCGTCGCCTTGACGATCGCGCCCGGCTGGCGCACCAGGCCGACCTCGGCATCGACGAGTTCAACGACCATGGCGTCGTGGACGAGCTGCGGGTGCGCGAGCGCCACCGGCCCGTTGCGAAACTGCTCGGCGAACACGTCGGTGTCGTTGTCGAAGACCTCGTTCCATTCGGCGAGCGTCTTCGACCGGGACGCCTCCAGCATGCGCGTCCACAGATCCATGCGCTTCTCGGCGTCGTCGCCGAACGTGGGAAGGCCCTTCCACGCCTCGTCGGCGAACATCCAGGCCAGCCCGAGCGACTTCATGTGAGCAGCGAAGAGGTGTGGCGCCACGGCCGCGAACTGGAGCCAGTAGCCGTCCTTGGTGAGGCACACCAGCAGCATGAAGGTGAGTGGGCTGGCCGGGCGCCCCTCCGCGTCGTACGGGTCGGACTTCGTGAAGGCCTCGGGCCAGCGGTCGGCGATCAGGTGCTCGAACCACGCCCACGTGTCGAGGGTGGTGAACGCCTGCAGCAGGTTCGTCTCCACCCACTGGCCCCGCCCGCTGCGCTCGCGCTCGATCAGCGCGACGAGCGTCCCGTGGAGGGCGACCTGCGAGGCCGGGAACGACGCGAACGGGACGTTGACGAAAGGCGGCCGCGGAGCGAACGGGGTCATTCGGCGAAAGGTGTGGAAGACGCCGAGCTTGGCGTCCACGATGCCTTCGTACCCAGGCGCCGCGGCGTACGGGCCCTGGCGTCCGAAGCCGGTGACCGAGGTGTACACCAGTCTCGGGTTCAGCGCGCTCAGCTCGGCATAGCCGAGGCCCAACCCGTCGAGCAGCCCGGACTCGTGCGTCTCGACGAGCACATCTGCACCGAGCAGCAGCCGGCGCAGCACCCCGCGGTCGGCCGGGTCGTGCAGGTCGAGCACGATGCTGCGCTTGCCCCGCGCCCAGAACGGGTAGGCCGCGTGGTGGCGAATCACCGCGCCGCCCTGTGGTTCGACCTGGATCACGTCGGCGCCGAAGTCGGCGAAGAGCTGGCTGACCTGCGCGCCGACGCGGTTCGGCGAGAGGTCGATGACCCGAAGTCCTGTGAACGGCCCCACGACTAACCCCTGATCGAAGCCCCGGAAAGGATAGTCCGCCGGCGGCGGACCGGAAACGGCGTTTTCGCCCGGCTCAGTCGCCAATGAACTCGGGTGGTCGGCGCTCCACGAACGACGCGACACCCTCGCGACGATCGGCCGTCGTGGAAGATGAGCGCAGTGGCATTGCGCTCGTCCTCGAATGCCGTCGCCATGTCCGACGACAGTGAGCGGCGGTAGAGGCGTTTGGTCAGCCCGAGCGTGCGCGTCGGCCCGGCGTCCAGCCGTTCGGCGAGCGCGAGCGCGGTGGGCAGCACCTCTTCGGCCGCCACGCAGCGGTTGACGAGGCCCCAGGCGTCGAGATCGGCCGACGTGAGCGTGTCGCTCAGCAGCGCGATCTCGTTGAGCCGGTGGAACGGGATGATCCGGGCGAGGAAGTACGGGTCGCCGGTGTGCGGCACCATGCCGCGGCGGGTGAACACGTGCGTCCACCGCGCGTCACGGTCGGCAACCACGATGTCACCGAGGAGGGCGAGCAGCCAGCCCGCTCCGGCCACGGTGCCGTTAACCGCCGTCACGACCGGCTTCTCGACCTCCCACATCGCCTGGGAGAGCCGCCGGTAATCCTCGGTGGCGTAGCGGTAGTCGAGCGTGCTCGGCTTCGGTGCGTCGGGATCACTCACCACGTCGGCTCCCGTGCAGAAGTCAACACCCGTGCCGGTGACGAGGATCGACCGGACGGCACGGCTGGTGTTGGCGTCGGCGAGCAGACCGGTCAGCGCCCTCGCCGTGGCGTCGTCCATTGCGTTGCGACGCGCGGCACGGGCCAGCCGTACGACGACCACACCCGTGTCGTGACGCTCGATCTCGAGGCCCTCGACCCGCTCGACTGCGTCCCCCACGCCCACTCCCCTCGTGGCCTCTCGACCATATCTGACACTAGTGTCACGCACGCCCCGGGTCCAGCGCCCGGGCCCATGCGCACCATGCGCACCATGCGCACCATGCGCACCATGCAGTTGTTGCAGAAAGCGAGCCGACCGATGCCGCGCCTCCTCGACGGAAAGATCGCCCTCGTCACCGGTGCCGGCCACGGCATCGGCCGCGGCCACGCCCTCGAGCTCGCCAAGCACGGCGCCGCCGTGATCGTGAACGACCTCGGCTCGACGGTCGCCGGCGAGGGTGCC
>JAYVMH010000372.1:0-4891 GCA_043759015.1 Actinomycetota bacterium | reverse complement strand
CGGCTCCGGCGTCGAGGTCCCGGACCGCTACGACCCCGAGGGGTTCCGGGCGCGGTTCGGGATCGACGGCCCCTTCATCCTCTACGTCGGCCGTCGTGAGCGCGGGAAGAACTGGGACGGGTTGCTCGCGTCGTTCGGGCGGGCCGTCGCTCGGTATCCGCTTCCGTTCTCGTTGGTCACGATGGGCTCGTCCGAGATCACGGTGCCCAGCGCGCTCGCCGACCGGGTCATAGATCTCGGCGTGGCCGGCGACGACATGCGCAACGACGCGTTCGCCGCGGCGAACGCCTACGTCCAACCGTCGGAGTACGAGAGCTTCTCCCGTACCATGATGGAAGCGTGGCTCGCCGGCACGCTCGTGATCGCGAACGGCGCGGCGGAGGTGAGCCGCTGGCACTGCGAACGCTCGGGGGCCGGACTCGTGTACAACGACGACGCCGAGTTCGCCGAGTGCCTGCGCTTCCTCGCCGAAGCTCCGGAAGCGGCCCGTGCGATCGCAAAGGCAGGGCGCGGCTACGCCCTCGAAGAGGGATCCTGGGACACGGTCCTCGACAACATCGAGGCAAGCCTCGAGGCCTGGGGCGGGAGCCGGGAGTCGTGAGCGGGATGCGGATCCTGTTCGTGGCGTGGTACCCGCCCCCGTTCGACGCGCACTCACGCGCCGCGACGGAGCACGTCCGCGCGCTGCGGGCCGAGGGTCACCACGTGGAGGTGCTCTCGCCGGAGCCCTCCGCGGCACATCACCACGATGCGCTCGGATCGTGGTGGTCCGTCGGACGACTGGTCCGGCGGTTCCGGCGGTTCGACCAGGTCGTGGTGACGGACGAACTCCTGACGCCGCCGCTCCGCGCGGCACTGCGTGCGGCACGCTCGGTCGTTGCGTGGCGCGCGCCGGTTGCTCCGCTCGAGCCTGTGACCGAGTCCGACTCGGTCTGGCCGTCGGATCGCGACGCCGCGATGGCCGCGATCCGCGCGCGTGCTGCGCCGAATCCGATGAACGAGCCGGCCGACGCGACGGTGGGTGAGCTCAGCGCGCGGATGCGACGTGTCCCGCCCCTCGTCCTTCCGGCTCCGGCATCCGCGCGTCGCGGTGCGAGTACGGTGAAGCGCATCGTCCGCCGGCTGACGGGCTGGCAAGTCGACCCGATCGTCGCCCGGATGAACCAGATGAGAGCGACGCTCATTGACGAGTTCGAGACGCTGGAGCGACGCGATGACCGATGACACGATCGACGTCGAGCGGATCATCGACGAGATCGACGACGAGGTCCGGCGGCGACGTATCGAGGGTGGGCTGGACCCCGAATGGGAGCGTGAGCTCGACGAGATGTTCGCGGTGGGAGCACCACGCGGCGTCGCCGACTTCGGCCGGCTGCTCGACGAGGCGCAGCGTGCCACGCAGGTCGATGCAACGCCGCCGTCCCAGTCGCAACGAGTCGGCGGTGAGTTGGTCAAGCGCGCGCTCGGCCGCACCATGAGCTGGTATGTGAGCAACGTCACCCGCCAGGTCAGCGCGCTCGGAACGGATCTCGTCGAGGTGGTGCGCCTCCTCGGCGAACGGGTCGCGCGCCTCGAGCGGGACCACGAGCCCGATGTGCCCTCGGGACGTGCATTTCACCTCGATCCGCACCTCGAGCTCGCGCCGTGGGCGGAGACGATCACCGAGGCACTGCGACCGGTGAGCGGTCGGGTCCTCCACGGCGACGCCGGGACCGGCATCGTCGTCGCGACGCTGCTCGACTGCGGCGTCGATGCCTACGGCGTCGAGCCCCGACCGGCCCTCGCCGAGCGCGCTGCCATTCGGAACCTCGACGTGAGGGAGGAGGGCGTCGCGCAACACCTCGCGACGCTGCCGCCCGGCGCCCTCGGCGGCGTGGTGCTCAGCGGCTGTGTCGACACGTTGGCGAACGGACCTCGTGAGGAACTCGTCCGGTCGGCACGGCGGGCGGTCGCCGCGGATGGTGTGCTCGTCGTGCTCACCTCCGACCCGCGGCGGTGGGGCGACGGTGCCACGTGCGTCGTGGCGGATCTCGCGCCTGGCCGTCCCTGGCACCTCGAGACGTGGTCGCACCTGCTCGAGAACCGAGGTTTCGACCTTCGCCCGGTGACTCCCGGAGCGGTCGAGGGGGAAAACGTCCTCGTCGCGGTGCGCCGTCCGGCGTGATTGCGATCCACCAGTTCGTACCGACGGTCACCCGCCGCGACGCGATCGGTCATCACGTCCTCGAACTCCGTGATGTGATCCGCAGTCTCGACGTCGCATCGGAGATCTTCGCGGTCGAGGTCCACTCGAACCTCGACCGCGAGGTGCGTCCGTACCAGGAGTACACCGCGAGCGACGGTCCGACGGCGCTGCTGTATCACGCGGCCACGACCAGCGTGCTCGCGGAGTTCCTGATGCGTCGGCCGGAGCCGAAGGTCGTCGACTACCACAACATCACGCCGGGACGGTTCTTCACCGGCTGGGATCCCGGCCACGAGGTGGCGGTCCGCGACGCCCGCCGTGAGATCGCCGCAATCGTCCGGACCGCGGATCTCGTCTTCACGCACTCGCGGTTCAGCGCGCATGACGTCGAGGGGTGGGGCTACTCGAATCCGACCGTCGCCCCGGTCCTCGGCGCCACGTTCCTCGACCTGGCCGTGGTCGACGACCGGGTACCGGCAGCGAAGGCCGCGGTGGTGGGCCGGAACGCGGTCTGGCTTTTCGTCGGCCGCCTGGCGCCGAACAAGGCTCAGGAGCAGCTGATCAAGGCACTCGCGATCTTCCGCCGAACCTACGACCTCCCGTCGGAGCTGCACCTCGTCGGTTCGGCGACCCCACCCGCATATCGGGACGCGCTGGTTCGGCTCGCTGCGGCCGCCGGCGTGGCGGATGCGGTGCACTTCCACGAAGGGGTTCCGGGCGAGGATCTCGCCACGATGTACCGGACGGCGGACGTGTTCGTCTCGGCATCTGCGCACGAGGGCTACTGCGTCCCGGTCGTCGAAGCGATGCGGTTCGGGCTTCCCGTCGTCGCGCGGGCGGCCGGCGCGGTCCCGGAGACCTCGGGCGGTGCCGCGGTGCTCGTTCCCGGTGACTCGGCATCGACGCTTGCGGTCGCCGTGCACCGCGTGCTCGACGATCCTGCGTTGGCGGGCCGGCTCGCGGCGGCAGGTCGCGAGCGCGCGGCGGTGCTGATGACCCAGGAGCGCGACAGCTACTGCGACGCGCTCCAGGCGCTGGTGGGGAAGATGACGTGAAGGTAGCGTTCGTGGTTCCGCGCTACGGCGACGAGGTGTTCGGCGGCGCGGAGCGTGCCGCGCAGCAACTCGCAGAGCGCCTTCACGCTCAACGTGGGTGGCCCGTGGAGGTCCTCACGACGTGCGCACTTGACTACATCTCGTGGGACAACTGGTATCCGCCGGGTCGCGTCGACATCCGTGGCGTGCCGGTGCACCGGTTCGCGTCCCGACGGGGTCGCGGCCCGGACTTCGACGGCTACTCAGGGCGGATCCTGGCCGCGCCCGAGCACGCTAGCTCCGGTGAGCAGGTGGAATGGATCCACCGTCAGGGCCCGGATTGCCCTCAGCTGCTGGACGCGATACGCGAGTCCGACGCCGACCTGATCACGTTCCATCCGTACCTCTACGCACCGACGGCGCTCGGGTTGCCCCTCGCCGGATCGCGCGCCGTCCTCCACCCCTCTGCCCACGACGAGGTCCCGATCCGCCTCCCGCTGTTCCGTGACGTGTTCAGCGCGGCCCGCGCACTCGTGTTCTGGACCCGTGACGAGCAGGGGCTGACGAACCGACTGTTCCCGGTCGCCACCGCGCCCCAACTCGTGCTCGGCCTCGGTGTGGAGTCGAGTCCCGGTGACGGAGTCGCCGCGTCGGCGGCGACCGGGCTGGGCGATCGGCCGTATCTCCTGTGCCTCGGTCGGGTGGACGACGCCAAGGGCACCGGTCCACTGGTCAGGTGGTTCGCCGCGTACAAGGACCGACACCCGGGGCCACTCGGGCTTGTGCTCGCGGGTCCCGTCGTCGCCGAGACGATGCCCCACCCGGATGTGATCCTCACCGGATCGGTCGACGAGTCCACCAAGTGGGGGCTCCTCGAGGGCGCCGCGGTGGTGGTCGTCCCGTCGTTCCACGAGTCGTTCTCGCTCGTGCTGCTCGAAGGCTGGGTCGCGGGCAAGCCTGCGCTCGTCAACGGTGCTTGCACCGTGACGCGCTCGCACGCCCGGCGTTCCGGGGGCGGGCTGTGGTTCGACGATTACGCGCATTTCGAGGTCTCCCTCGATCGACTCATGGCGTCGGCCGACCTCCGCGCGGAACTCGGCGCTGCCGGCAGGCGCTACGTGTCACGCGAGTACGCGTGGCCGACCCTGATCGATCGCTACAGCGAGTTCCTCGAGCGCGTAGCGGCCTTCGTCGCGTAGTAGGTGTAGCTCTCCCACGGCGGCGCGTTGGTGTGGCGGTCCACCGCGACGGCGGTGCCCCCGAGTTCGTCGATGAGTGCGAGGACCTCGTCGCGCGGCACCGCGTGCATCTCCATCACCGGCTGGTCCTGCTCCGGAACGTCGGATGCCGATTCGTCGTCCAGCACGATCGTCGGTTCGCTGTGCTTCGGCCGGCGGCGGAGGAATCCGCCCCGACGCGGCGGGCCGTTGCCATCGACCTCGACGCGAGTCCGGAGCGTCGGCGAACCGCGTTCGGCGAACCAGGTGACCCCCTCGTGAACAAGGTCCAGGTCGAGGACGTGCGTGCCGGGGGTCGTGGGGATCCGGACCTGCAGCGTCAGGTCGATCGTCGCGCCCGGCAGCACCTCGACCGGGATCAACTCGCGGCCGCTGTCGAACTCGACGCACCGGTTGCGACCGTCGAACCAATGGTTCCCGAGTCGCAACCGGTC
>JAYVMH010000371.1:0-4908 GCA_043759015.1 Actinomycetota bacterium | reverse complement strand
CGATCGACGCGCGCCGTCGCCTCCACACGACGGCCGCGCAGTTCGGGCTGCTGTCCGCCGCGATCGGGGTGGGTGCCGTGCTCGCCGTGTGGGCGATGCCGCGCCTGCGGCGCGCGGCATCGCCCGACGGCATCATCCTCGCGGCCGCGCTCACGTGGGCGACGGGCGCGTCGATCATCGCCTTCACCACGACGCTGTGGGCGGGCGTGATCGGTGTGCTGCTGACCGGCGCAGCGGCGATGGCGACGATGAACATCACCTACTCGCTGTTCATGCTGATGCTGCCCGCATGGATCCGCGGTCGCGCCTCGTCGGTGGTGATGCTGATGGTGTGGCTCGGCGCGTCGATGGGCACAGTGCTGTGGGGCACGCTCGCGTCGCATCTCGGCATCCCGCACATCCTCGCAATTGCCGCGGCCGCGCAGATCATCGTCGTCGGCACGGCCACCGCGCGCTTCCGTCTCGAAACCGCCGACATCGGTGGCCCCGATGGCGAGCCGAGCGATAC
The DNA here is from genome assembly GCA_043759015.1 of Actinomycetota bacterium. Lineage (GTDB taxonomy): Bacteria > Actinomycetota > Acidimicrobiia > Acidimicrobiales > Ilumatobacteraceae > UBA668. The sequence continues at coordinate 4,400 of JAYVMH010000371.1, read as the reverse complement.
ATTCCGCCGGTGACCTCACCGACACGGATCCTGATCGACACCGACCCAGGCATCGACGATGCCATGGCGATCTTCTTCGCCCTCGCCGCACCCGAGCTCGACGTGATCGGCCTGACCACCGTGTTCGGCAACGCCCACACCGACGTCTGCACGACGAACGCGCTGCGCCTGCTGGACATCGCCGGTCGACCCGACATCCCCGTGGCCAAGGGCGCAACACGGCCGCTGGCGATGAACTACCGCGGGCCAGCGGCCTTCGTGCACGGCCAGGACGGGCAGGGCGACACGTTCCTGCCGCCGTCGACTCGCGAACCGGTGGCGGCGCACGCCGCCCAGTTCATCATCGACACGGTGATGGCCGCGCCGGGCGACATCACGGTCGTGTTGCTCGGGCCGTTCACGAACATGGCGCTCGCGATGCTGATGCGCCCCGACCTCACCACGTTCGTCCGCGAGATCGTGGTGATGGGCGGCGCGGCGTTCACCAGCGGCAACGCCTCGCCGGCGTCGGAGGCGAACGTGTTGAACGACCCCGAGGCCGCTGACATCGTGTTCGGGGCCGATTGCCCGATCACGATGGCCGGCCTCGACGTGACCCACCGGATCACCATGACCAACAGCGACCTCGCCCGCTTCCGAGCGATCCCCGGCGCACGGGCCGCACACCTCGCCGCGATCGTGCCCTTCTACGCGGACTTCTACCGTGAGCGCAACGGTGTGGACGGCATCTTCGTCCACGACTCCACCACCATCAGCTACCTGATCGCGCCCCACATGTTCACCTGGAAGGAACTCCCGATCCGCGTGGACACGGGTCACAGCGTGTGTCGGGGTCGCACGCTGCCGGCGCTGCGCGACAGCGACGACGAGGGTCCGTGGCACGGCCGCCGCGCCGTGCGGATCCTCACCGACGTGGACACCAGAGGCGTGATCGAGCTCGAGTTCGATCACCTGTCGCGGTAGGCGGGACCGCTGCACTCAGAGCGGGTCGCCGGGCTCGCTGGTCTGCGGTTTCGCCGGCGCATCGAACGGGCTGAACTCGGCCTGGTGGTCCGAGATCACCTCGTACTGCGTCATCATGTCGTGGTCCTCGTGGATCGTGTTGTGGCAGTGCATCATGTACTTCCCCGCGCCGTCGAAGTGGAGGAGGATCTTCACCTCCTCGTTCTCGCCGAGGTAGAACACGTCCTTCGGGCCGCGCTCCCACGCGCGTGGCGGCTGCCCGTTGCGGGACAGCACACGGAAGTCGGTGAGGTGGATGTGGAACGGGTGGAACCAGCCACCAGAGCTGTTCTTCACGGTCCAGGTCTCTACGGTGCCGTCGCGCGGTTGCCACTCGACGAACTGGTAGTCGGTCGCCACGATCTGGTGCCACGTGTGCCCGTTCATCGTCCAGTGACCGTTCTGGCGGCGCAGCTCCATAGAGCGATGCGCCACGGCCTGCGACTCCTGCGCGGTCATCGCATCGCTGTTCGGGTTGAGGACGGCCGGCACGGAGTTGTTCGACGGATCGAAGGGGTCGTCGGTGACATCGAACGCCATGATCTTGTCGGTGTTGGCGAACGTCTCGTTGATTCCACCCAACGAGTTCTTCAGCACCACCCGTTCGCCCGGTCGGTACTCGGCGAAGTCGATCACGATCTCGTAGCGCTCGCCCCCGAGCTGACGGTAGGCCGTCACCGTCTGCGGGGCCGGCATCAGCCCTCCGTCGGTACCGATCACCTGGAACGAGCGACCGCTGCTGAGCGAGAACTGGAAGGACCGCGAGGTGGTGGCCGCAATGACGCGGAAGCGGTACTTGCGGCGAGCGACCTTCATCACCGGCCACGGACGACCGTTGACGAGGATCACGTTGCCCCACTGACCGTTGTCGTCGTTGAGGGAGAAGAACAGGTTGCCGTCGGCGCGGAACAGTGCGTCGCCGATCACCAGCGGCACGTCGTAGTCGCCCTGGGGGATCGGCAGCGTCGACTCCAACGTGTCGCGCAGCAGGTACAGCCCAGCGAGCCCGGAGTACACGTTCTCGGCCGTGTGCTCGTGGGCGTGGTCGTGGTACCAGAGCGTCCTGCCGTCCTGGCGGTTCGGGTAGTGGTAGTCCTTGTAGAACGTGGGGAAGGTGAGGTCGCTCGCATAGCCGTCGTACTGCGGCAACGAAGCCGAGCCGTGCAGGTGCACCGACGTGGACGACACGTAACCGAGCACCGGATGCTTCGGTGGGAGGTTGTTCACGAAGCGAACCACCGCAGGTCGGCCACGGGTGGCGGTGATGGTGGGCCCGGGAACCTGACCTCCGTACGCGTAGAGCAAGGTCTTGAAGCCGGGAATGATCTCGGCCTGCACCGCGGTCATCTCGATGCGGTAGTAGTCGGTCGTGGCATCGGAGCGCACCGGCACGACGGGCGCCGGCTTGCCGAACGGCGTCGTGAACGGTCTGGGCAGCTTGGAGTCGGGTAGCAGTGCCGCCTGATCGGCGCTCACCACCCAGGCGATCGGCAGGGCAGCCGCCGCGCCGGCGAGCACGCCGGTCTTCAGCAGGCCTCGGCGAGTGAAGTGAAGGCTGCGCTCGCGACGATCCGTCGACGAATCCGACCGTTCCATGATGCCCGTCCCCTGTGCACGTGGCGCCGGCCCCATCGGCGACACCTTCGTGGAGGCGATCTTGAACAACTCTCTGCAATTCGTCAAGGCCTGACGGAACTGCTCACCCACCGCGCGAGACTGACCCGGTGGCCGATCTCCCTTCGCTCATCGACGAGGCGGCACGCGGGCTCGGCCTGTCCGGCGTGGTGCGCCTCGACATGGGTGGGCGCACCGCGGTCGAACGGGCATACGGTCTCGCGCATCGCGCGCTCTCGGTGCCCAACCGACCCGACACGCAGTTCGCGATCGCCAGCGGATCCAAGGGGTTCACCGCACTTGCCGTGACGAGCCTCGTCGACAATGGGGTTCTCTCGCTCGCCACGACGGCCCGGTCGATCCTCGGACGCGACCTCCCACTGATCGACGACCGCGTGACGGTGCACCACCTTCTCGTCCATCGGTCGGGGATCGGCGACTACCTCGACGAGGAGGTTCCTCACCAGCCGGACGACTACGTGATGTCCGTGTCGGCGCACGAGCTGTCGACGACCGAGCAGTTCCTCCGCGTGTTAGACGGCCACCCCCAGAAGTTCTTGCCTGGCGAACGGTTCTCGTACAGCAACGGCGGATACGTGGTCCTCGCGCTTCTCGCCGAACGGGCCAGCGGGATGGGCTTCCACGAGCTCGTGTCCCAACGGGTCCTCACCCCGGCAGGCATGGCCGACACGTCGTTCCTGCGGGCCGACGAACTGCCGGCGCGCGCCGCGCTCGGGTACCTCGATGGTGTCGGGCCGCGCACCAACGTGTTCCACCTCCCCGTGCGTGGCAACGGCGACGGTGGCGCGTACACGACCGCTGGCGACATGCATCGCTTCTGGAACGCCCTGTTCGCCGGATCGATCCTGCCGAGCGAGCGGGTGGAGCAAATGTTGACCCCGAGCACGATTGCGACGTCCGAGGGCGTGGCGTACGGCCTCGGCTTCTGGTTGCACGAGTCCGCAGACGCGGTGGAACTGCACGGCTTCGACGCCGGCGTCGGCTTCGTCTCCGTCCGTCATCGCGAGGCACGATGGACGTTCACCGTCGTCGTCAACACGAGCCGCGGCGCATGGCCGATGCGGCAACGACTCCTCGAGTTGGTGCGTCAGCCGTCCGACGAGATGTGAATCACGCGATGTGGATGACGCACGTCGTCGCCGAGCACGCCGCCGCGGGCGAGTACCCGCGTCACCAACCCCTGGGCGCTCGCAGCCGTCTCCTGGAGCGCATCCATCGCCGGCTCGACCTGGCCGGCCTCGAGGAGCCAGCGAGTGGCGGCGAGGCCTTGCACGACCGTGTCGTTGACCTCGGCGGCATCGCGCTGCAGCAGCGCAACCGCCATCGCATAGCGCTCTGCACGCCGCGCATCGCGAACGCGATCGGCCGAGGCACCCGCGAGCCAGCCGAGCAAGAGCAGTGGAGCCAGATGGCTGAACCACGCGAGGGCTGTGAGCGTCTCACTGTTGACGACCACGGCAAGCACCATCAGTGCGGCGGCGACCGCCCCGGCGAACGTGCCCGGCCTCAGCCCGAACGACTGGGCAGCGAGGGCCACCGGTAACACGTACAGGACCGACGCGTCCGCATCGGCCGCGAAAAGGTGGAGCGCGAGGATCGCGGTGAACGACGCGACGATCACCGCCAACGCACGACTCGGATGCTGTGTGAACCAGGGTTCGCGACGGTGGATGTCGCCCACAGTTCCAGGGGTGGTCACCATGCTCACATGGTCCACGGGTGCCGGGGCCAGTTGCAGGGAACAAAGTCCCGAATTGTCGGCC
>JAYVMH010000370.1:0-27451 GCA_043759015.1 Actinomycetota bacterium | reverse complement strand
GGTCCGCAGGCCGTCATCGTCACCGGATGGTAGGCGTACCAGCCCGCGGCCTGGTTGGCGTCGAGACGGGTCTTGATGTCGGCCTTGTCCACGGCCCGATCTGCGCCCATGTCCATGGTGCAGTCGTCGGCCAGTAGGTCGTAGAACGGGTCCAAGTCACCACGGGTGTTGAACGCCATCGCGATCGCAGCCCAGGATTCGATGTAGCCGCCAGTTGCAGTGTCCATGCGATGCCCCCTTGTGCCCAAGGCCGAAGCGTAGACCGTTCGTCGACAAGCTCTCGCTCTCCAGCCTCGCTCACCGTTTCGTCGTCCTACCGGCGCGTGACCTGGCGAGGTCTGGCGGACCACGGGCGGCACCGCTCCCCGGCCCGCAGACGGGAGCTAGCTAGCCTGGTAGACCGCACGATGGCATCGATCAACCCCGGCCCGGGGCCGCCCAACGCAGCAGGCCCACGGTCCATCAACAGAGCTGCTGCCGCCGTCCGAGAGTGCACTACTTCGTTCAAGCCCGAGAGCTCTCGAAGCAACGGCAGTGCCGGCGAACCGAGCGTGGCCGTCGCTCGGCTACGTCGCTCATATCGGCCCCGTTGCTGGCGGTCGCAGGAGGATCTGTCGCAGGAGGGTCTGAGGGGCAGACACGTGGTCTTGGAACCGCCTCAACTCAACCACCTGGCTGATGTTCTCGTGGGCGCCTCGCCGCAGGCTGCTGCCTATGACTCTCACGCACATCCAACCGCAAGGTCTGCTCGAGCTTCCCGGCCTGACCCAGGTCATCGTTGCTTCCGGTTCACGGCACGTGTTCATTGCCGGTCAGGCTCCGGTCACACCCGACGGTATCCTGATCGGCCCAGGTGATCTGGCCGAGCAGACCCGAGCGGTGTGCGAACGGCTTCAGATCTGCCTGTCGGCCGCGGGCGCGACGGTCGGCGATCTGGTGCGCATGACGATCTACGTGGTCGACTTCGACGAGTCGGCGCTCGATGCGATCTACGCCGGTGCTGCGGCGGTGTTCGGCGAGAGCCTGCCTGCGCCGACGTCGACGCTCCTCGGTGTCGCGGCTCTGCTGCTGCCGGGCCAGCGTATCGAGATCGATGCCATCGCGGTCCTGGGATGAGCGGTTGCTGGCGGTCTTCGTTCGGCCCCGGTGCCAGACTTGGGGTTGGGGGTGGGACATGACCCATGCATCATCGGTGACTCGGCTGCCGACCGGCGTGGTGACGTTCTTGTTGACCGACGTCGAAGGGTCGACCGGCCTGTGGGAGGCGGCTCCCGCCGTGATGCCTGCGCTGATCGCCCGGCACTACGAGCTGCTGCATGACGCCGTACGCTCGCACGGCGGGTCGTTGCCGGTGGAGCAAGGCGAGGGCGATAGCATCGTGGCTGCGTTCCGGAACGGGTCCGATGCGGTGGCTGCCGCGTTGAGCGCGCAGCGTGCATTCCTCGGCGAGGCGTGGCCGGATGGTCTACGGCTCGCGGTGCGCATGGCGCTGCACACCGGTGAGACCTTGCTGCGTGGCGAGGGCAACTACGTCGGGGAGACGATCATCCGGACCGCACGACTCCGGTCCCTTGCCCACGGTGGCCAGGTCGTCGCGTCGCGAGCATGCGTCGAGCTCTTGGCCGACACGGCGCCGTCCGGCGCGGGGTGGCGTGATCTCGGTTCCTACCGGTTGAGGAACCTGGGCCGTCCGGAGCGGGTGTTCCAACTCACGCACCCCGACTTGCCTGACCGGTTCCCACCGGTACGCGGTGTCGATCTCGTGACGAACAACCTCCCGACCCAGTTGACCGAGTTCATCGGGCGGGAAGCAGAACTCGCCCAGCTGCACGCGCTCCTCGATGATGTTCGGCTCCTGACGGTGACCGGTTCAGGTGGATGCGGGAAGACCCGTCTCGCGTTGCACGCGGCGGCCGATCGTATCGAGTCGTATCCGGACGGCGTCTGGTACGTCGAGCTGGCCCCGCTCGGGCAGACCAGTTCGGTGGTCGCCGCGCTCGCCGAGGTTCTCCGTGTCCAGGATTCCGCCGAAGTCACGATGCTCGACAGCCTGGTTGCCCATCTGCGCGACCAGCGGGCGCTCGTGGTGATCGACAACTGCGAGCACCTCTTGGACGACGCCGCGTCGCTCGTCGAGGCCCTGCTTCGTGGTTGCCCCGCGCTGCGGGTGATGACCACGAGCCGCCAGCCCCTGAACTTGCCCGGGGAGGTGACGTGGCGCGTCCCGTCGCTACGGGCACCGGACCCGACAATGGTCGACACCCCGGACGCGGTGAGCCAATTCGAAGCGGTGCAACTGTTCGTCGATCGAGCCGTACGGGCGAGGCCGAACTTCCGTGTCAGCAACGACAACGCCGCCCACGTCGCACAGATCTGCCATCAGCTCGATGGCATCCCACTCGCCATCGAACTCGCAGCGGCCCGGGTGCGCAGCCTGTCGGTCGCACGCATCGCCGCCGGCCTCGACGACCGGTTCCACCTGTTGCGCGGCGGCAGCACGACGCTCCTTGCCCGCCAGCAGACGCTCGAGGCGTCGATCGAGTGGAGTCACCAGCTGCTCGATGACCCCGAACGGATCCTGCTGCGACGGCTCGCGTTGTTCACCGGTGGGTTCACGCTCGACGCCGCCGAAGCGGTGTGCGGGTTCGCGCCACTCGACGAGTACGGCGTACTCGAGCTGCTCAGCCGGCTCGTCGACCGGTCGCTCGTCGTCCACGACGACGACGACCGCAACGAGCGCTACCGACTCCTGGAGACCATCAAACAGTTCGCCCATCCTCGACTCGAGGCCGCCGGTGAGATGTCCGACGTCCTCGGTCGGCACCTTGACCACTACGGCGCCATGGCGGCCCGGCTGGCACCCGATCTCGAGACCGGTGCGCAGCTCGCCGGGCGCGCCATGCTGGTCGCAGAGCATGACAACGTACGCTTGGCGCTCGAGCACGCCGCAACCTGTGATGACCCTCAGCCATTCGCCGCGCTCGTCTTCGCCCTCGTCTTCTACTGGCTCCAGACCACCCGCTACGCCGACGGCCTGGCGTGGCTGACGCGGGCCATTGACCGGCTCGACGGTGCCGACGCCGAACTCGATGCGCGGCTGCGGTGGGCGCTGGGCTACATCACCTACTACTACGGTGACTTCCTTAACGTCGAAGCTCTCGCCGTTGACGCGCTTCGGGCGGGAACCGACGCCGACGACCCGCTCTCCATCGCCCGCGCCACCGACCTGATCGGCGACATCGCACAGCTGATGAACCCGATGGCCGCCGCAGACCAACTCGAGTCCGCGCTTTCGTTGGCGGAGCGGTCGGGCAACGAGTGGACCGTCTTGGACATCTACCAGAAGGTGGCGTGGGCGTACCTTTGGTGCGATCGGTACGGTGAGATGCAGCGATGGCTCGACGCGGCGTACGCACGCGGGCTCGCCGAGCAGAACCCGTTCTTCGTTGCATGGCACTGGAACGGCGCGCTGACCGCCAGGGCTCACAGTGGACACACCGACGCCTTGGAGGTCGCCGAGCGTGCCCGCACGGCGGCCGACGACGCGGGCGATCTCGCCACGATCGTATGGGCAGCGACCTTCTCGGTCCCCGTGCTGCTCCGATTCGGCCAGGCCGATGTGGCGGCCGCCCGCAGTGCCAGCATCGCACGACTGGTCGCGGCCCGCGCCGGTGGACCATCGACCCAGAACATGGTCCGGCTGGCTGCCATCGCCAATCAGGAATGGAACGGCGACTGGGCCTCGATGATCGCCGATCACCAGGCCGAGTTCGACATGTGGGCCGACGCCGGCATGACCGTGGTCGAGAACCTCGTCGGTGGTCCCCTCTGCCGGGCCCGAGTCATGCTCGACGAACCCGGAGCCGCCGCCGCCGTAGCCCGATTCGCGGCAGGTGCGGCCCGACTGCAGAGCCCGCTGGCTCGCGGGCAGGCCGAGCTGTTCGGCGCGATCATGAGCCTCCGCCACGGTGACCCCGACACCGCAGCCACCAAGATCCGCAACGCCCTGCAGACGTGGGACGGCGAGGACTACGACGTCGACCGGGTCGAGACTCTCGACCTGCTGGCATGGGCCTCCGCCGCCGGCGGCGACCCCACAAGCGCCGGCCGCTACCACGCGTCAGCCGCCAATCACCGCGCTAGAGCCGGCTGGACGGTCTCGGCTTCCGAACTGACATGGGTCGATGCGACCCATGCCGCCGTCGGCGATGCCCAGGAGGCATTCGCACGTGGCGTCGCCAGTGCAGCCGACCTCGAACTGAGCGACACCGTCGAGCTGTGCCTGCGCGCCCGAGGAACCCGGCTACGGCCATCCACCGGATGGGCCAGCCTCACCCCCACCGAACGCAACGTCATCGCCCTCGTCGCACTCGGACGATCAAACCCGCAGATCGCCGAGCAGCTCTTCATGAGCCGCGCCACGGTGAAAACCCATCTCAACCACGTCTTCACCAAACTCGGCATCACCACCCGCAGCGAACTCGCATCCGAATGGACCCGCCGCCAACCGCCCGAGTGACGCAAGAGCGAGCATCGACCGGTCCTGGCGACCAGTTCGTCACGTACACCGGCTCGGCCGAAGACGCGCAAGAACGTCCAGCCGCGCCGGCACGCGATCCGCCCGGGAACCGGCGATGAAGTGTGACGGCGGCGCACGGGATCGGCGCTCGGATCCACCACGGTGTCGGAGACGGTTGCCAGCGAACGCCGCCCGTCTCGGGCCGTCAGCGGGGTCGCAGGTTGATGCCGGTGGCTTGTTGGTAGCGGCTCGTGAAGGTGTCGGTGGTGCCGCCCGCGGTTGCGATCCATTCCGCGTCGGTCATGGCCGAGAGCGCCTGGATCAATTCCGCGCTGCCTTGCCCGACGGCGAGGCGGAACGGTGTCGTGGGGTCGACGGCTGCTTGGGCGACCGCAGCGGCGATCTCGTCGGGTGAGGAGATGCTCGGTTGCTGGGCGGCGAGGAAGGTCAGGGTGTTGCGCATCGACGCCCAGTACGGGGAGTCCCGGTTCGGGGTCTTTCCCTTGGCTCCTATCGCGGTCGCGGTGGCGCCGGTCTGGATGACGACCACCCGGATGTTGTGCTGGTGACCTTCCATCGCGACCATCTCGCTCGCTGCCTCGAGCGCCGCCTTTGACGACGCATAGGCGCTGATCGCAGGGAGTGCCACGCTGCCGGCGGCGCTACTGATATTGATGATGCAGCCGCCGCCACGGGCCCGGAAGCCGGGCAGCGCAACCCGCATGCAGCGCACAGCACCGAACAGGTTCGTGTCGAACACCTCGGCCCAGCGGTCCACGTCGGTCTCCTCGGTCGAGCCGAACCACATGATTGCGGCGTTGTTCACGACCAAGTCAACGTCGCCGGCCTGGTGAACGCGCGTCGAATCGAGTCGTCGTCGGTTACGTCGAGCAGCCGAGCCGTAGGGCCGTACCGGCCGCGTGGGCCGCTTCGAGCAGTGCGGGTCCGTCGGGGTCGGGACGGCGCATCGTGGCCAGCACGTCGAAGCCCTCGGTGGCGAGCCGTAGAGCGGTGGCGAACCGATCCCGGTCGAACAGCCCGTCACCAGCGCAGTGGCCATGACGGTGAGCCTATGGCAGCCAGACGGGGCTGTCGGGCGACGACCGGGCGGCAGCGCCGTCGGCTTCGTCGTCATGATGGCCAGCCCCGCGGCCGGCCAGGTACCCGTCTATCGGGCGCGGGCCACGAGCTCTGCAAAAGGTTGCTCTTGTGCCGGTGTCGGTGAGTGTCTGCTGGTGCGGGCGCAGGTGACGTAGCTGCCCGGCTTCCATTGGTGCCGGCTCGGTTTGGAAGGGTTGGAGGCCGACGCCCGAGGCGCGGCAGCCGCCAAGAAGGACGTAGCCGTCGTCGTCGCGGCCGAGGGTGAACAGCAGGGTGCAGACGGACCAGAGCATCGTCCAGGCGTTGGTCACCCAGCCTGCGTCGTGGAGTGTCTGAGCAGCGTTGAGGGCGCGGCTGAGGCCCTCTTCGGCAGATCCGAGGTTGGCGAGCTGCACCTCGGCGGAGGCGAGCAAATTGATCGCCCACGTGTTGCTGACCGACAGTGCGAGGAGTCGGCTCTCGTCGAGGATGGCCGCGTCGAGATCACGCCCGGCGCCAGTGCCGGCCATTACGAAGGCGACGCGGGTGTACGCGCCCACTGTTGGGTTGCCCGTCAACTTCGCGACCTCGACGGCCCGCCGAGCCTGACGTCTCGCCTCGTCAGGTAGGCCAGCATTGGCGAGCGCGAACACGAGGTTGCCCCGCATGTGGGCTTCCAGCCATTGGTCACCCCGGGCTACGATGGCCTCGATCGTCCGTTCGCAGAGCTCGACCGCCCGCGGCGCTTGACCCGAAAAGATGAGAGCACCCACCGCAGCGGCCTCGGGGAGAGCGAATCGAGCATGTCCCGGGTCCGGGTCGCATGCGAGCGCCTGTTCGCACAGGGCAAGACCACGGGCGACGTCACCTTGCATCCACACGGCGAGCCCGGCCACCGCAAGAAGCTCATGCCGATGCGCGCCGTGCTGCGCACCGAACCGTGCCGCAGCAATTTCGGCCCAACCGAACACCTCGGGTCGCCGCAGGAACGCCTCATAGGCGAGCGAGATGACGACGCCGGCCGCGGTCTCGGCGTCGTCGTGCGTGACCGCGTCATGAAAGACCTGACGAACGTTGGCCCACTCCTCATCGAGGGCCACCACCCACTCCGCCTCAGCAGACCCCGCCAATCCATCAGTGATCACCCCGAGCCGATCGAGGACGTAGGCGGCCAAGCGTGCATGCGCTGGCTCGTTGTCGTCGGTCTGTTCGAGCAACGAGCGGGCGAACGCTTGGGTCGTCTGCAACAGCCGGAACCGGCGTCCTGACCGCTCAACAAGCGACTTGTCGACGAGTGAACCGATGACCGCATCAACACGCCACGCGCCAGCGGCCTTTCCGCCCGCGGTGACTGCCTCAGCGGCACTCAAGCTGAACGGTCCAGCGAAGACCGAGAGCCCGGCCAACACCAACCGTTCGATCGGGGCGAGAAGATCGACCGACCATCGAAGGGTGTCGTCGAGAGTGTGCTGACGCTGAACCGTCCGCGAGTCGTCAGCCAGCAGTCCGAACTCGTGGCCCAGCCGTTCGGCTACCTCGACCGGTCCCAACTGGCGACAACGCGCCGCGGCCAGCTCCAGCGCAAGCGGGAGACCATCCACACGAGCGGCGATCTCCGCGAGTGCGTTCATCGACTCGACATCGTCGAGCACAAGGTCGGCTCCGAGTCGGGAGACTAGCAACGCGACCGAGGCGGAGTCGGGCGAGGCACATGGGAGAGGCGTCACGCGAACCGACCGCTCACCGACCACACCGAGCCGTTCCCGACTCGTCGCGAGAATGACGAGACCGGAACAGGCGTCGCCCAGGCGGTCCGCCACCTCACGGACTCCGCCACCCAGGTGCTCGCAGTTGTCCAGCACCACGAGGACCCGACGCGAGCCGACCAAACGCCCGACGGCCCGCACTGCTTCCTCGCCCGGCGTCGCCGGAGCGCCCACCGTGTCCGCGACCGCGCCGGCGAGGTCCTCGTCGCGCGCGATCGTTGTGAGATCGACCCACCACACCTCATCGAACTTATCAGCGCACGCCTTCGCGGTTGCCGCCGCCAGGGCCGTCTTCCCCACGCCACCGGCACCGGTAACCACCACGACCCTGTCCTCACCGACCAGACGAACCAACTCGGCCAGCTCCTCGCCGCGCCCGACCAGTGCGCCAGACACCCGTGGCACCCGGCCGGCGCGGGGATCCCGCGCATCAACCAGCGCGTGAGGCTCGCCAATGCCGTCACCCCGAAGCGCGAACACCTGCTCGGGCGCAGCCAGCCCCTTGAGCCGGGCCGTCCCCAGCGCCACGACCTCGACCCCTGCAGGAAGACCCGTCGCCAACGCCGCCGTTGCCGCCGAGAGCACCACACACCCACCGTCAGTCAACGCCATCAGCCGAGCCGCACGAACCACCGACGCGCCGAAGTAGTCCCCCTCGCGCTCCACCGCGACACCAGTGTGCAAACCCATTCGAACCCTGAGCGTGATCGGTGCCGGCCACCGTTCCACACCGAGCGCACGCTGGATCGCCACCGCGGACCTCAGCGCCGCGCTCGCCGTCGAGAACGCCGCGCCGACACCGTCACCACCCGTCGAGAACACGTAGCCGCCATGGTCGCTCAGCACTTCCTGCAGGATCTCATCATGGCGAGCGTGAGCCGCGCCCATCTCCCGCTCATACCGCTCCCACGCAGGTGTGGACCCCTCGACATCAGTGAACAGGAACGTCACCGTCCCCGATGGCATCACACCACGCGGCCACACCAGCTGCCCCCTTCACCCGAACCCCAGGATAGGGCCACCGCAACCCCCTCGGGATCCCAACCGTCAACCAACCCGGGCGGACCGCCTGGGGCTCACAGACACATCCGCCCGGTATCGCCCGATGCCAGGACACCCGGCCAACGCCCGGGATCCCATAGCCCGCGGCTTCTCAGGTGGCGCCTTCGACGGACTCGCTGCCGTCGACGCCCGAGCGGTTGCCGAACGGGTCCTCGCCTTCGGTGATGAGGACGCGACCGCATCACGCTCGCAACGCCCGTGCCACGAACGATCGAGGCGCTCGCCCCGTACCTCCTCAACCGAGCCGTGTGACCACGCCGGCCTCGGGAACCGCCACTCGATAGTGTCCATGCGACTGCGGACACATCCCGCCCGATGTCATGCGACGTGGGGCGCCGGCGGCGCCCGGGATCGAAGGGAAGATCGCTAGCGCGCGGGCGATCCGAAGGCAAGAACGAGCGTGCCCTGCGTCGGACGCGGCGCTGTCGCTCGGGTCAGCGGGCGCGCGATCCCGCTCGTTTGGCGAACTGTTCGGCGATGGCGACGGTTGTGAGGTGTGTGTTGCATTTGGGCAGGTCGGGCATGATGGATGCGTCGACCACTCGGAGCGCGGTGTAGCCCCTGACGGCGAGGTCGAGGTCGACGACGGCGGTGTTGTCGTCGGTTCGGCCCATGCGGCACGTACCGACGGCGTGGACGTAGTCGCTGACGTTGTCGGCGAGCCAGCGACCGATAGCGTCGTCGGTGTCCAGCTGCTCGATCGTGGCACCCTGTGCGGTCACCTTCTCGGCAATCGCCTGCAGGGCGGGGTGGTTCACGATTTCGATCATTCGTCGTACGCCGTCTCGGAGACGAACGAGGTCCCGCTCGTCGGAAAGCAACCGGAAGTCGATGATCGGGTCGTCGAAAGGGTCCTGCGAGCGGAGGCGTACCTCTCCGTGGGAGAACACCCGCATGACAGCGGCGCGCAGTCGCGCCCCAGCGAGCCCTTCCTCGGTTGCGCCGACGACATCGAACCAGTGCACTTGCATGTCGTTCGGTCCGGCATCGTGAAGTCCCGAGGTGTAGCGCAGCAATGACCCGACGACCGGTTCATCGAGCGACGCCCGACGCCCCGCCGGCTCCAGTGCCAGTTCGAAGCCGGCGGTGGCGTGATCCTTCAGGTTCCGACCAACGGGCAACCCGTCATCCACACCGATCCCCGACCGCAACAGCAGCGCGGGCGAGTGGATCGCGCCGGCACTCAGCACCACCTCGCCGGCTTCGATCTCCTCACCGGCAGCCGTGCGTACCCCGACCGCCCGGCGACCCTCGAGCAGGACCCGATCGACGTGGACATCACCGCGAACCACGAAATTCGGTCGCGGGCGCGCTGCTTCGAGGTAGGCGTCGTTGGTCGAGACCCGGGCACCGTCGCGCCAGGTGAACGCCCACCGACTCACCCCGGTCGCGTCGGGAGCGTGATAGTCATCCGCGTCCGGGTACCCCAATTCCGCGAGGACACCACGCACGGTGTGGTCCACCGGTGCCAACTCCTGGAAGGGAAGCCTGCGTAGCGGGATCGGTCCACCGCGTCCGTGCACACCGTCGCCGCCGTAGTCGACATCGTCCTCGACCGCGAGGAACACCGGGAGCATCTCCGACCAACCCCACCCGTCGCAGCCGAACTCCCCGGCCCACCGGTCGTAGTCGTCGGGCATACCCCGGATCGCGGCCATGCCGTTGACCGCAGAAGAACCACCGATACCGCGACCGCGCCGGTAGAACAGCTCCGGTTGCCCCGGCCTGCGACGCGCCACCAGGTTGGGCCACAACCGGCCCGGTTCCTCGTAGGCCTTGAACCAGTTCGCGGCACGGATCCCGGCCGGGGTGTCGGCCGAGGTGTTGTCCGGTCCTGCCTCGAGCAGCAGAACGGAAGTGGACGGATCCTCCGACAAACGCGCCGCCACCACCGCGCCGGCCGAACCCCCACCGACCACGATGACATCGATACGTTCCATGATCGCTCCAATCGAAACGGGGACAGTCACCTCGGTGTGTGACGGCGGGCCGGCATCAACGTGGGGGTGCGTGCCGGATGATCGAAGAAGTCACGGATCAGCTGGGCAACGAGATCCGGTCGCTCGAAGGCGATCCCGTGCGAGGTGTTCGGCACGATCGCCAGTTGCGCATCCGGGAGCGCATCGAACAACGCGGCGGTGTGCGCGACCGACATCTTGTCGTCGTCGGCGGCCAGGACGAGCGTCGGTGTCGTGATCACCGCCAGGTCATCAACGGTGAACGTTGGTTCCTCGAACGCCATACGGCGTTCCTTGGCCGCCACGATCGGCCAGTGACCGGCACCATCCGGGGAGAGCCGACCATATTCCTCGGCGGCGGGGCCATCGGGCGCGAGTGCCGCCTCGAACGCAGGGATCGCCCCCGGTCGCACCAGCCCATCAACATGGAAGTTGACCGCCAACAGCACCATCGCTCGCAGCAGTTCCGGACGGTTCCGGGTCAGATGAAGCAGCACCGCGCCACCATCGCTGGAACCGACGACATCCACCGGTGCCAGCTCCAACGCTTCGATGACCGCCGCGGTCTCCTCCGCCATCGACGCGTAGTGGAACTCGGCCGGCGTGTCGGCGGTTCGCCCGTGACCGCGCCGATCGAACATCACCAACCGGAAGCGGTCAGCTACGCGGGCACGGAACCCATCCCACGCGTCGCTGTTACTCAGACCGCCATGCAGCAACAACAAGGGCGGACGGTCACCGCCATCATCACGAACCCACGTCGGATGACCGAGGATGTCGATGTAGTCGCCCACGTCCCCTCCCACTGGGTTGCCGCTGACTTCGCGCGACAGGATCCCCGTTCTTTCAGACCACAGTTGGGAGGGTGGTCGGGTCCGTTAGGAAGGACCATGATCCATGTCCCTACCGCGTCGAGCGAAGCGGTTCTTGACAGCAGAGCAGAAGTACGATTTGTGGCAGCGGATGTTGACCGGGCAGATCACCACGGTGGAGGCGGCGGCCGAGGCGGGTGTGGACCGCTCGACGGTGATGATGTTGCGCAAGACCGCCCGCGATGGTGCTATCGCGGCGTTGCAGGCGTCGCGGCCGGGTCGCCCCAAGCAGTCTCGGGTGGAGCAGAACGAGATCGCGAAACTCAACTCCGAGGTGGCCCGGTTGTCGGCCACAATTGTGGAACAGGCGATCGAGCTGGCTGCCCTTCGGGGAAAAGCGGTCTGGGGTTGAGCGGCGTGATCCCGGCCCGAGTCGACAGCGCCGCCAAGACCGTCTTGTTGGACTTGATCGACGCGGCGGTGAAGGCGGGCTGGACGCTGTCTCGGATCTGCAGCGTGTTGGAGCTGGACCGCCAGCGGGCGTGGCGGTGGCGGCACCGCCAGGTCCTGGACCGTCTCGACGATGCCGCACCAGGCGGCCGGGCGATCCACGCGTTGTTGGCGTGGGAGGAAGCCGAGATCGTGGCCATGTTCGAGGAGTGGGGGCCCGTGGACTTATCGCACCGCAAGCTCGCCCACCGCGGTTCTTACACCGGGCGGGTGTGGGTGTCGCCCTCGACGGTGGACCGGGTCCTGGCCCGCAACGGTCTCGCTCTGCCCGGTGTGCCACGTCCGGCGCGTTCGGTGAAGAAACCGTGGCCGGCGTGGGTCGAGTGGCGTCCCAACCAGCTGTGGTGCTGGGACGCCTCGCACTTTTCGGCCTGCACGGTGGCGCCGGTCGTCTACGGCATCGTCGATGTCGTGTCCCGCAAGTGGATCGCCAGTCTGCTCTGCGCCGAACAGACCGGCACCCAGGTCAAGGTGGTGTTCCTCGCCGGTCTCGAAGTCGAAGGCCTGCTGGCCGGGCTGGAGTGGCGTCTCGACCGTCCCGACGACATCGACTTGGACGACGACGCGGCCCCGGTGCTGTTGGCGGTATCGGACAACGGGCCCGAGATGCGCTCCGGTGAGACCCGGGCGTTCATGGCGTTGCTCACCATCGGTCAACACTTCGGGCGGCTCTACACGCCGACCGACCAGGCCTGGATCGAGACCCTGTGGGGCCACGTCAAAGCCGAGCACCCCCACCTGGCCACCATCACCGACCCGGCGGTCCTCGCCGCCGAACTCGAACGCGTTCGCCGCCACTACAACACGGTGCGCCTGCATGAGGGCATCGGCTACGTCACCCCCAACGACGAACACGCCGGGCGCGGTGAGACCATCCGCCAAGCCCGCCGCGACGGGATGATCGCCGCCGACCAGGCCCGCCGAGCCTCCCACCGCAAGGCACTACCATGACCAGCGTGCGTAACGATACCGCGACGACAGTGTGTGGGCAGTGCGGCACCCGATTCGCCGCCGTCGGACGCCAGCAATGGTGCAGCGACGCCTGCCGCCAGACCGCCTGGCGACGCCGCCGCGCCGCACCACGACCAGCCCTGCCCGCCAAGACCGACACCATCTACGAATGCCCCCACTGCGACACCCACTACCTCGGCCAGCAACGCTGCGCCGAGTGCAACACGTGGTGCCGGCGACTCGGACCAGGCGCACCCTGCCCCCACTGCGACGAACTCATCGCCATCTCCGACCTCATCACCAACAACCAATACGGCCCCGTGCCGCTAGCCTCACCATGACCACGATCCCCACCCAGCCAGCCACCCATCGATGTGGTCTGAATACCGACCGGATCTGTCGCGAAGAGTCAGAAACGCCTCACCACGCCCGGATGCACCAATAGCTCACCCGAACCGGACAAAGTGTTTCACAACACAGCATGCGTCCCGGACCGATGCGACGCCCGACATCGCCAACACGCACCCGCACCAGATCGCCCCGTCCCACAATGCCGCCAGCCACCCGACTTCCGGCGTTCACTCGCGGAGGGTGCGCATGGGAACGGCGCTCGTGTCGCGCCGGCGAGATGTGGTCGACGGCGACGGTGTCGGTGTAGATGTTCTGTGTCGGGAGACGCGACGGCCAGCGCTTGTAGTGGTCGACTCGTCAGGTGGCGGGCGGGAATTGGGGGCATGTTGGTCGGTAGGGCTCGCCAGGGGGCAGGTAGAGCCGCCACTCTTCGCCGGTCAGGTTGCGGCCGGCAGCCCGGCAGGCGATGTCACCCCAGTGCGCGGTGTCGACGTCCCATACGAGTACCTGGCCGACCCCCGAGACTGCTTGGCGGTCGTGGTCGAACAGGAACGGCAGGGTGAGTTGGCCGGGCTGTGGGAAACCGTCGCCGATCTGCAGCTGCGTTGCACGGTCGTACATCCGGAAGCGTGCCGTGTTCGATCCCATGAACATGGTGCGTCCGTCGGCGGTGGCCGCGGAGGGGAATTCGAGTGACACCGAGCTCATGGGGGGCTGCACGCGTGTGCCGGTGTCTCCGTCAACCACTTCGGTCACGCGGGTGAAGTAGTCCGTCAGCAGCTGGATGTGCGTGCCTGGAAGGAAGCTGACCCATTGGCCGTGGCGCTTCGATTGGGTGGTGCCATCGCGAGCGTTGAACGTGAGCACGTCGCCGTCGTAGTCGGCTGCGGCTCCGAGTGTGCCGTCGGTGGTGAAGGCGACGTCGCTGATGTGATCGTTCAGGCCGCGCACTTCGTATCGTACGGTTTGGGTCGCCACGTCGATGACGATGACGCTGTCCCAGCGGGCGACGGCGACGGCGGTGCCATCGGTGGTCCATCCGGCAGGGAACAAGGCATCGTCCCACTGGCCTGGTGGCTTGGTCGTCGACTGGATGGGATGCGAGGGCGCGACGGAGATGCGGGTGCGGACGACCCCGGTGTGGCCGTCAGCGAGCAGGAAGTGGCCGTCACCCGAGCCAAGCTCGATGGTGTTCCCGTCGGGGCTGAAGATGGCGACTTGCTTGAAGTTTTGCTGCAACTCGACGGGGAACCCGGTCGGCACCGGCCCGGTGAGCTGCCGACCGGATGCCGTGTCGTACAACGACAACGTCGAGTCGGCAGCGACGACCGCCAAGCGGGTGCCGTCGGGACTCACGGAGGCGACGCCCACGGCTCCTGGCACCGCACGGGCGAGCAGGTTGTCTGGGGTCAGGCTGACCAGGGTGACGGAGCCGTCGGCCCCGCCAGCGTAGAGGCGCTCGCCGTGGGCGGCGAGGCGGATGTCGTAGAGGCCGCTGAGGAACAGCCGATCGGGCGCAGCGTCGACCCGACCGTTGATCGGATCTCGGTGGGACAGTTCGCCACCGCTCGACGGTAAGAGCAGCTCGTTACCGTCGGGGCGGTAGACGGGCAATGGATCCTCTTGGTCGACGAGCGGTTCGCTGGTCGGCTGACCAGTGAGGGCGTCGAAGATCTGTGTGGCGCTCGAGGCGCCGATGAGGGTGCGGGCAAGGTGGCTGGCGGTGGGATCGAGGGCCAGCAGTGACAGGCCGGCCCCTTGACCGATGGGGAACGAGATGCGTTGCCGGAAACCGTCGCGCTCGACGATCTCGGCAGCGAAGGTCTGGTCGGAGCGTCGCACCGCGACGGCGATGACGCTGCCGTCGTCGGTCGCGGTGGTCGACAGTGCGGTTCCGGTGGTGCGGTACACCAGGCGGGGTGGAGCGCCGTCCGGGGTGACAGCAAGTACTCCGGTGCCCGCGGTGATGAGGAAGCCGAGGCCTGACACGTAGCTGGGGCGAAGCAGCCGGCCGGGAGGGGTGGCCGTTGGGGTCACTCCACCGAGCGAGGCGTCCATGATCGCGTGGGCGCGGAGGTTCCACGACGCGTACGTGCCGTCGCTGCGGGCGACGACGAGCATCGTGCCGGCGGGATCGACGGCCACGGCCACCGGCTTCTTGTCACCGAAGGCGGGTAGGCGTTCGACGAGGTGGCGCGCCTCGACATCCCATACATCGACGGTGCCGTCGAGGCGCCCCGCGACGAGGGTGTGACCATCGGTGGTCGCGTCGACCGAGTAGACGCCGACGCCGTCGTCGACCAGGTAGCCGAGGATCGGTGGGTTCGAGGTCAGCGCGGTCTGCAGCGCGCCCAGCGTGCGCGGCGACGGCTCGTGGAGGTTCGCTTCGCGGGCGAGCAGGAGCGCACGTTGGAGGTTCTGGGTCTCCGAGACGCGGGCGTCGGCGATGAGACGGCGCAGGTCGGCTTCGTGTCGTTGGGCGTCGGCCCGCCGGGCGTTCACGGTGGCCCGGTGCTGCGACGCGGCCGCCAATACCGAAGCCAGCAGCGCCACGGCGGTGAGCGCCGCGAGCCCGACCGTCAGTCGTCGTCGGCGACGTTCGCTGTCGCGCTGGCGGCGCTGGCTGGCAGCGAGGAACGCGGTCTCGACGTCGTTGAGGCTGCGCGATGCGGCGTCGGCCCAATCGAGGGCGGCCTGGAGCCGGGCCCCGCCGTACAGCTCGGTCCCGTCATGATCTGCGGCCTCCCACGCCGCGGCGGCCATGGTGAGGTGGCGGTGCACCCGCAGCGTGTCGCGTTCCTCGTCGAGCCAGCGGCGCAGGCGCGGCCATTCGCGGATCAGCGCCTCGTGGGCCACCTCGACCCGGTCGTCGTCGGCGGTCAAGAGCCGGGTGGCGACGAGCGGCTCGACGAGCGCAGCCTGCGCGGCGGGTAGCTCGCGCCGTGCCACGCGCCGGCGGGTGTCCTCGGCTCCTTCGCCCAGCGTCACCAACCGGAGGAACAGGTCGTGCATCGCCTGCTGCGCCCCGTCGTCGAGCGCGACGAAGGCGTCGTCGGCCGTGCGGCCGATGGCGCCGCGCACGCCGCCCGCAGCCCGGTAGCCGGCAAGGGTGAGCGTGCGCCCCTGGCGCCGCCGCCACGTCTCGAGCAGCGCGTGGGACAGGAGCGGCAACCCGCCCGCCTGGCCAGCGACATCGCTCACCACGGTCTCGGGCAAGCCGTCCTCGAGGCGAAGACCGGCCACGAACGCGGGACGCGTCACCGCGACGGCGAGCTCCGCCTCCGACATCGGTGCCACGAGTGTGTGGTTCGCCTCGACCGCGGCGCCGAGGCCCGCTACGTCGGTCAACGCCCCGTAGAAGTCGGCCCGCACGGCAATCACCACGGTCACGGCGCCCCCAGGCGTGGACGCCGCCGCCAGCAAACGCTCAACGAACGCATCGCGCGTCGCTGCGGTCGAGCGGAACAGCTCCTCGAACTGGTCGACCACGACGACGAGCCGGTCGGCCGGATCATCGACGAGGCGGTCGGCGATGCGAGCCAACGCGTTGACGTCAGTGCCGAGCTCGACGGCGATCGCCCCGGGATCGTCGAGCACGCCGGGTAACGCGCCGAGCGCGGCGGCGAGGGCCAGAAGGGGGTCGTCGCCCGGCACCATCGTCGCCACCGGCCAGCGTTCGCTCCCCGCCAGCGCGCCGCGCCGCAGCGAGGCGACCACCCCGGCGTGGAGCAGTGACGACTTTCCCGAACCGGACGCGCCGACGAGCGCGACGAGCCGTGCCCGATCGAGCCGCCCGAGCACCGATGCGAGCAGGTCGTCGCGCCCGAACCACAGCGTGTGGTCCTCCTCACCGAACGCCGACAGACCACGATACGGGCAGCTCCGTGCGGCGAGCAGACGACGCGCCGGCTCGTCGAGGGGACCGTCGCCGGTGCGCGCCTCGGCCAGCTGGCGTGCCGCGTCGATCACGTGACGCGCCACGCCGCCCGTGACCTCACTCACCGTCGTGTCCGACGCCGGCACCGCTCCAGGGGCGATGTGCCCGACCAGCTCGACCACCTCGTCCCGGTCGAGGCCACGCACCGGGAGCCGACTGGCACGCTCCCACCGCACGGGCCCGCCATCGTCGCGGTAGACACCCACCACGAACAGGCGGACACCCGGCCGCTGCGCCGCGTCCACCACGGCGAGCACCTGATCGTCGACCGCTTGGACGTCGTCGAGCACCAGCAGCGTCGGGTTACGCGCGGCGACCGAGCCAAGGGCGTGGACCAGCGCGTCGTGCAGGCGCGGTGCGGGATCCGACAGCGTTCGACCGAGGTCGGGGAGTCGCCAACGCAACGAGGGCACCACCGTCGACAGCACCGCGGCATGGGGGCCAAGGTCGCGGGTCAGCGACTCCGGCGCCACCGAGGCCACAAACCAGCGCAATGCCTCGGCGAGCGGCCCCGACCACCCGGCTCCGGCACCCCCGTCACCGCGCCCGTGGAGCACGATGCCGCCGTCGGCATGGCACCGGCCGGCCAGCTCCCGCGCCAGCCGGCTCTTGCCCACACCCGGCTCCCCTTCGAGCACGATCGTCGATGGCGTCCCCCCGCCCGCCCGTCGCCACGCGGCCATCAGCTCGCCCAACTCGTGCGCGCGACCCACGAACGCGACGCCCTCACGGACGTCGAGCGCCGACGGCAACGGCACACGGCCTTCGACACCATCGGCAGTCCACAACACCGACACGGCAGGAACTGCGCTGTCAAACCCCTTCAGCGTCAACGCGCCCAGCTGCTCCCACGCGTCGGGTGGTAGGCCGACAACATCGACCAACGTGGCGCTCGCCGCGATCTGACCCGGCGCAGCATGCGCGCACAACCGGGCCGCCAGGTTCACCGCCGGACCGAACCAATCGCGCTCCTCGGGCGCCAGCGTCGCCTCACCGACCGACAGCCCAACGCGCACCGACAGGATGCTGATGCGCTTCTCCAGGTTCAGGCGGGCCACACCGCGCTGCATGGCGATCGCGCAAGCCACCGCATCGGCGCTCGAGACGGGGAAAGCGATCATCAGCCCATCCCCAAGGCTCTTCACCTCCTCGCCCAACGTGGCACCGACCGCCTCGCGTAACACGGCCCACAGTCGCCGACGCAGCTCCTCACTGGCATCGACCCCGAGCCGCGTCAACAGCTCCGTCGAGCCAACAGTGTCGCAGAACAGGAAAGCAACGGTCCTGGTCCTCGTCTCGGCCATCGCTCGCCCCCTGGCTCGCCCGACGATCCCGACCGTACACACACGTGACGTGCGAGTCTGTCGTGCCCACGACAATCAGACGATGGCGACATCGATGCACTCGCCCGCACGTGACTGACGACCACCGTCTCGAAGTACTGGAAGAGGCGCGACCTGGTCGAGCGGCGAACGTCGAGGCGTGGCTCGGTTAGCAGCCAGGCCGGGGCGCGGGGGTGGGCCAGTTCAGTCCCAGCGTCCCGGCAGTGCTCGGGCACCCGAGAACGCCATCCACCACAACCGGAACGACCGCACGAGAACCGGCGGGGGGTAGTGGCCCGATGCGCGCGGGTTCGCGAACGCTGTCGGTGTGCGCCTTGAGACTGCCGAGCGGCGGCAGCATCGGCACCTGTTCTACTCAGGCGCTACCTGTGTACGGCGAAGCACCAGTCCGTGCGACACGGTCGATGCAGTGTCTAGCCGACCGGCCTCGCCGTCGGCAGGCCGGCGGCCCTCTCGCACTGCAGCGCCGCTCGACCGGCCACCGGGCTACACCCACACCGCCGCGAGGGTGGTGCGAACGGTTCGACGTGGCAGCGTCCCGACCGTCCACGATCGATCGCACCTGGGCGCCAACCTGTCAAGGACACCGAGCTGGACGTATCGGCCGGGCCTCGGAGTCGCTCTCTGACAGTATCTCCAGAAGACCCACATCGAGTGCCCGCGATTCGCTGGGCACTCCAAGGAGGCTGTGATGCCGAACCCCAACGGGATCCTCGCCCGCACGATCCGATTGGAACCCCCGCTGGAGCGCTCACCCGAAGAGCTGCTCCGCGAGCTCGGGTCGATCACCGTCGTGCTCGACGGTGAACGCCGGGTGCGCCTCGACGCCGCCGATCCGCGGGCGGCAGGGTTCGCCCGGGTGCTGGACGGGCTCCGCGCCGCGCGCCTTCCCGTATACGTCGAGGTCGACGCAGGGGGCGAGACGATTACGCGCACTCTGGTGCCGTTGACGGTCAGAGTGCTGGAGGTGCGTCCACAGCCCGACGTGTTCGAGGTCTTCGTGGAGCCATCGCAGGCGCGCCACGTCCTCCGACGCGACAATCCCGACGCCGCCGACCTCGAACGGCAGCTCACCGAGTCACGCGCGGCCGCCCGCCCGATCCTCCTCATCGAAGACGACGCCCACGACATCCTCGACGTGCGTGCGTTCACCCCAGGTCCCAACGACGGCACCCTGCCCCCTTTTCCGCCGCTCCCGCGCCCTGAACCACCGCCACGCCTGTGGTGGCCGTTGGTGTTGACCGGACGACTGGTCGCCTGGATTCGCCTGTGGATCTGCTGGTGGCGGTGCCCCTCGGCTGCCAAGGCTCAGGAAGTGTTCGACACCCTGGCCGCGACTACCTGCAATCCGTCGACTGTGCCGCCGCCGTGCATCCCGTTCCTGTACCCAGACGATGGCTGCTGGGCACGGGCCCACGAGATGTGCCGACTGATGATCGCGATGGGGCTCCGTCCTCGCAAGGTGTGGATCGACTCCGCCTACCCGCACCATCTGCACGTCGCCACTCGCAACAATCCGACCTGCTCGGTGGACTGGGGTTGGCACGTCGCCCCCACGCTGTGCGTGCGGGGCCAGTGGTTCTGGCGGACGCAGCGCATGGTGCTCGACCCCGCGTTGTTCACGACCCCAGTGACCGAGGCGACGTGGAAGGGAATCCAAGGCGACCCGACCGCCGCGCTCACCGACACGAGCGCCGACCAGTTCTGGCACGGCGGCGGTACCGACCCGAGCTATGTGGCCTCCAATTCGATCTTGGCCCAGTACCGGCTCGCTCTGCTCAACCGATCGGTCCAGTTCGGCCCGCCGCCGTACGCCAACTGTCCCTGACACCCGAGTGCCGGTCGAGCGTCCCTTGGGGACATACGAATGAAAGCCCGGGCACGACACCGACTCACGACCCAACTGGCCAGCGCCAGCGGAGGCGAGCAGATGACCGCCAAATAACGCGCGACGATCCAGCACCACCGACCCGCTCGGGAACCGGCGTAGTCGGGTGGTGGGTTCGCTCGGGATCGACGCCCGGAGTCCCAGGGAGATGGCGATTGCCGCGCCCGGAGCGGCAGCACCGAGCATGCGTTCAGCTCTCACAAGACGGTCGATCACCGAGATTCCGACCGCGTTGGGGGTAGTCAGGCTGTCATGGCGCCGTCGACGACGAACTCGGAACCATTGGAGTAGTTGCTGTCGTCGGAGGCCAGGAACAACACCAGTTTGGCGACGTCGTCGGCGGAGGCGACCCGACCCTGGGGGATGCGCGGCAGCAGCGCCTCTTTCCAGCCTTCACCGAACTCGAGGATCATCTGGGTATCGATGATCCCTGGGTGTACCGAGTTGACCCGGATGCCGTGGGGGGCGAGTTCCTGAGCGGCAGCCTTGGTCATGCCCCGCACCGCCCACTTCGAGGCGCCGTAGGCGAAGGCAGCGCCCGCGCCTCGAAGGCCGGCTATGGAGCTGATGTTCACGATCGAACCCGACTGCTGGGCGATCATCGTCGGGGCAACGGCTCGCATGCCCAGGAACACGCCCATCGCGTTGATGTCCATAACCTCGTGCCACAGCGCGACCGAGGTCTGGGTCATCGGCACAACCCGGAAGATCCCGGCGTTGTTGACCAACACGTCGATACGGCCGGCGTCGGTGACGACCTCGGACACCACCCGTTCCCAGTCGCTCTCGGAGGTGACATCATGGGCGATGAAGGTGCCGCCGATACCGGCAGCGGTCTCGGTGCCCTGCTCGCTGAGCACGTCAGTGAGGTAGACGCGGGCGCCCTCCGCAGCGAACAAGGCCCCTTCGGCAGCGCCTTGACCGCGGGCGCCGCCCGTGACCAGTGCCACCTTGCCATCAAGTCTTCCCATAGCGCGGATCTTCGCACATCCCGGTGACCACGACCGGCGACGGCGGCACCAACGAGATCTGACACGACGTCATTCAAAGGGCGCAGCCCAGCGATGAATGGTCGCGTCCACCCACACCTCACGACCACGCCGACGCCGCCGCTCGGGCACACCGCAGCAAACCCGGTCGGGATGGCCGTTCGGCCAAAGCCCGATATCGCTCACGGCACATCGTGGAGCGAACCACACAGTCCCGGCGATCCTGCGTCGCGACGGCCTCCAGGATCACCGCACACAGAACGCGCAACGTCCTTGGTCAGCTCGGACGTCTTTCACCCCCACCGTGGGAGCAACTCGGGGGAGATTCGCCGACCAGCGTGAGCGAGTCCTTCGCTGTTCGGGCCGTCGGGCCGTCGGGCCGTCGGGGCGCGGCGCCTCGGCGGTCGAGACGGGCGGTGCCGTGTGGTCAGCTCCGGACCGGTGAGCGGGCAAGTCCAGCGCCCGCGGGCGTGGCTCCGCCGGGCCGACTACCACAGGCCGCCTCGCGGGCCCACTGCGCAGTCACGGCGGCGTCGCCGCTCAGGTCAGAGCGCTCGGCCGGCGCAGTCGCTTCGGTGTCGCCCTTTCGTACTCAACGAGGACGCCGTCGAAGAGCGTCTCGACAGCTCGCCACAGGTCTTCGACGATGCTGCCCGCATCTCGGTGCTCTGCCCACGTGAACACTTGCCAGTGGTAGGTCGGTGCGGTAGTTCGGTCTGGGACTGGAAACAGCACTTTCCCATCAGGGTCGAGGTCGGCACCGGAGAACGAGTGTCGTATTAGACTTGCGTGCCACGTTCGGTTGGCCAGGAGTCGGGCCTCACCCGCCGGTCCGGCCCGCAGGTCGGTGAGGAGCTGCTCGACTCGCTTCCGCAGGCGCTTCGGCGCAATCGCCGGCGCCAGTCCTTGACGGCGCAGCGGTGGCACGCCGCGGGGTAGGCGCCGTGGTGAGCGATCGAGCCGCTCCTCGACCGCCCGCATCCACGTGAGCACGTTGGCGAAGTGGTACCACGCTTCGGTCACGTGCTCGTTCTGGATGTGATGTGGGATGTCTGGCTGCCGGGGGACATGTTCATCAGCCCAGACCTGGGCGCGAGAGACGGCGGCATGGAAGTCCGCCCGTGCTTGCTCGACGCCTCCCACAGCCACGAGCACGTCCGACAAGAGGTCAGCGGACAGCTCCACAGCGAGTTCCCGCGACGTCATTCGCCGGCCGAGCGCCGCTACGTGGGCACGCAGCTGCTTGTAGCCCTCGTACCCACGTGGGTCGACGTCCCAGAGCTCCAAGCCAAAGCCAAGGGCCGCGCTGCTACTCGGGGGCCAGTGGATGCGACGGAACCACTCGTTCGTCCTCGCGAGCATGAGCAGCCACCTCCAACGAGAGGGAACAACGGCGGCACAGCCTATCGAGGGCCGTTCGCCCGAGGCCAACAGCGTTGACGAATAGCTCAGCAGCATTGGGCCGAACGCTCATTCCGAGCGACACGCGGGCCTGGCGCTGCGTTCTCCGACGGACCTCGCGTCACCCGCACACTTCGCTCATGCACCATGACAGCTGACGTCACCCGGGATCCGGCGAACCTTCGCGCGGGCGGCGCGCTGGATCGCCGCTCGTATCTCGTCCACGCACGGCAACGACGACTGCGTCGTCGGCCGCTTGAGCCGACGGGGACGACGGTGAGCGACTGGTTCGCTGGGTCGGTGTGACCAAGCAGTCGATGGCACAGACCATCGCCGGGTTCGAGGCGCTCGGCCTCGTCGAGCGTCGCGTCGATCCCGAGGATCGCCGGGCCCAGCTCGTGACGCTCACCCCCGCAGGCTGGGAGGCGCTGCACGCCGGGCTCGCCGTCGTTCAGGCCATCCATGACCGTTGGAGCGCGTTGTTCGGCCACGAGCGCATGAACACCCTCGTCGTGCTGCTCGACGACCTCGACCACACCCTCACCGAGAACCCGGTGATACCGCCGTGAGTTAGCGGATGCCGTGTTCGAGCGCGAACAGCGCGGCGGCGCCCCGGGTGGAAACACCGATCTTTGTGTAGATGTGCTGTACGTGATGGTCGGCGGTCTTGGGGGTGATGACCAACCGGTCGGCGATCTGGCGGGTGGTGAGGCCGAGGGCGAGGAGACGCAGCACGTCGGCTTCGCGGGGGCTGAGTCCGGCGGGTAGGGCGGGACGTTGGCTGCGCTTGTGCCCGGCGGCAGCGAGGACTCGTTCGACGGCTTCCGCGTCGAGCCGCCCGCTGGCGCCCATGGCGCGTAACTCGCCGACGGCGTCGGTGGGTTCGAGCGCTGGTCGCTGGGGACGCTCCGAGATCATGGCCTGGTAGCAGTCCGCGGCGGCGACGACCCGTTGGGCTAGGTCGAGCTGGCCGCCGGGTACCCGCCGGTGGTAGCCGGCACCGTCGAGGCGTTCGTGGGCTGCGCCGGCAACGGCCGCCAGCGTCGCCGTGTACGGCGTGCGGCGCAGGAGTTGCTCGGTGACCAGTGCGTGGGTTTCGGCCCGGTCGCGTTCGTCGCGGGTGAGCGGGCCCGGTTTATCCCAGATGGTGTTGGGCACGGCCACCCGCCCGAGGTCGTGGACCAGCGCCGATGCCTGCGCGAGTGGCCCGGCGGCCGCCAGCGCGAGCGCGGCGACGCCTCGCGAGTGGCCGCTGGTCCAGGGCGACTTCAGGTCGGCGAAGTCGGCCAGGACGACGAGCGCGGCCTGAGCGTCATCGTCGCTCAGGGGCGGGCCGGCCGGCGCGAGGGCGAGCGCCGCGTCCCACGGGTCGATCGCGTCCACCTCGGTCCACCAGCTATCGGCTTGGGTCAACACGATGTCGGTGAGCGCCGGGTCGTAGGCGCGACCGCGCCGCGATCGGATCGTGTCGAGCGCGGCGTCGATGCCATCGAGGCGGGCCAGCACCTCGAGCTCCTGGGCCAGTTGCGCGATGCGCATCGGACGCGGGATCGCCGTGCCCTTCAGCCCGTTCGGCAGGCCCCGACCGTTCCACCGTTCGAAGTTCGCGGTCAACGCGTCGCGGACCGCCTGGTCGAGACCGAGCCGGACCGCGAACCGGTCGGCGACCTCGCACGCCGTCCGGAAGTTCATCTCGGCGGCTTTCTTGCCGGTGGCCAGGACCGCCAGGATCGACCGCATCCGCGCCGGGCCCTCACGCCCCGGTCCCGCCAGAGCGACCATCAGCCGCACGAACTCGACCGGGTTCGCGCTGTCGGCGTGGAGCGAGCGCGACCGCAGATCGATCTCGTCGCCGAACACCACCGCAGATTCGAACGCGTGACCGGTACACCCGAGGAACCGCAACGCCGATGTCCACCACACGTCGGCCCGCTCGACCGGCCCTGCACCCGCCCCACCCGCCAGTCGCTGACCCAACACGACACTGCGCAACTGGGCCCCGGGCGGCTGCCCGAAGGCGTGATCCTGCGCCACCGCCAACAAGGCGGCGACCTCCACCCGGGTCAGCGACGGGCCCACGACACGATTGTAGATGGGGTGTTCTCCCGATGCGCCCACCCCGCCGTGCGCCGCATCCTCCACACCATGACCAACACCAACACCGAACACATCGACCCCAAGATCGCCGCCGTCGGGCGCATGTACCAGGCCCTCGGCCGCGGGGACATCGACGCCATCCTCACCGAGGTCGCCGACGACGTCGACTGGGTCTCCGTCACCCCCAACGGCAGCCCCACCGTGCCCTGGTACGGCAGCTACCAAGGACGCAGCGACGTGCCCCGCTTCTTCAAGGAGATCACCACCAACGCGACGATCACCGAGTTCTCCCCGCTCTCGTTCACCTCCAACGACACCGACGTCATGGTCGCACTCGTCTGGGGCATCACCATCCACACCACCGGCAAGCAGATCACCCTGCCCATGCAACACTGGTTCCGCTTCGCGAACGGCAAGGTCACGGTGGTCCGCACCGCCGAGGACTCCGAGCAGACCGCCGCCGCGTTCACCTGACCCCCGACCAGGACACCCTCTACCAACCAGCCGGGCCCACCAGCACCACGCTCCGCAACCGGCGATCCCCGGACCGGCCGGTACGGTGCTGGTGGGCCACACATCCCGACAGTCGTGGCTCCGCCTCCCGGATCCCGAGCGCTCGTGCGCCGGTTCCTGCCCGAGCGCACCCGCGCCACGACTGCAGGCGCGTCTGGCCCGAACACATCCACGACACCGGCGGTGTCGTCGTCGCGTCTACCGGGTAGCGGCGGGACTGACGACTACACACCACCAGTACGCCAGCTCCCGAAGCCGCTCGATATCGTTCGCCACGAGCCACCGAGCAGGCCGCTCGGGTCCCGGCGGAGACTTGCGCCGGCGGCCCTCGGTGTTGCCGACCAAGGGTGGGTTGCTGCGGTGGCCACGAGGACCCTCAGTCAGGTGTTGTGCTGGGCATCGAGGGGGTTGGAGACGTCGAGCTGCTTTCGTCGTGCGGCTGCGAGAAGTTTGGTGTCGGCGGTGGCGAACACCGTGGCTAGGCCGGTGAGCGCGGCGGCGAGGTGGACGGCGTCGTAGCCGCGCAGTCCTTCGGCTTCGGCCAGATCACCGGCGGCGAGCACGAGAGCGTTGGTGACCGGCACGACGTCGACCTGTGCCCACAGGGCATTGAGTTCGTCCTTGGCGATCGACAATCCGGCAGCATCCAACCTGCCGGCGCGACGAGCCGCCGCGAGCGCGGCGCGCGCCTCGGCGTAGCCGATCTCAGCGCACACCACGAAGTCCGACTCGAGCCACAACCGCTGGGCAGCGTCCCCACCGGCTTCGTCGTCAACGAGCAGCTTGAGCAGCACCGAGGTGTCGATGTAGGTGATCACATTCGCTGCTGTGCGACGAGCGTCTCGATCGGGTCGCCCGGCGTGAGCTTCACTCGCCGGGACGGCAGGCGTCGACGGGTCGCCGGTGCCGGGCGCACGATCCCGGCCTCGATAAGGGCTGCTCGCCGGTCGACGTCAGGGGCCAGCGCCGTGAGCCGAGCGATGGCCCGGCCGTGCTCGGTGACCGTGATCTCCTCGCCCGCCTTGACCCGATCGAGATAGCTGCTCAGCTGGTTCTTCAGCTCACGCACGCCGACGGACACCGCACCCCTGGTTGTAGCTTCACTCATGGCCATATTGTAGCCCCATCAATCCGCTCGCGTGGCCCCAATGGAGCTGCCGACTCGTTTGCGGGAGCGCCGGCGGATCGGCCCGTGGGACGCCGGCCCTCGCGTCTGAGCCGGTCGGCTCGGGGCAAACGAGCGTGCGTCCGCGCTCGGAAAGCCGGTGAGGTCGACGAGGCGATGTCGGGGGCGTAGTCGCAGCGTCACGGCGAGTTGGGTGTGCGTTGGGCGCTCGGCCTCGGAGCCGATGGCCGCGCGATCGATCCTCCGAACGGCGCGCAGGCACAGGACCAGCGCGCTTCTCGCCAGGTCGCGGGTGATCACGCACAGTGGCAGCATCCGCGGCCGACCGGTGCCGGTTCACGTAGCCAGGTTGATGTGGACGACCAACGCGGCCGCGGTCGGGCTTCGTGTCGACGCGCCCGTCTGGGCGAGCGGTGCCCAGTCGTTCGGCCGCGTTGGCTGTGGTGACGGGGAGGCATCGGCCAACTCCTCGCCGACGATGAGCACCTTGGTGCCACTGAGGAGGGGCCTCGCCCGGTGGGTCGGTCGGGACGGGCAGGGGGCTGCGGGGCCGAACGACTTGGTCGAACTCTCGTTCGTTCGCGGGGGTGGCAGGTCGGGTCCGCAGGTTCCTCGAAGAGGAACCTGCAAAGGTGCATGCCCCGGAGAGGCCGCTCCAACGACGCCCAGACCCGGTTTCAACGACGCGTTCAACGACGCGCCGGGCGGGCCCCCCAACCGGGCGATCGGACCGCACAGCGCGGGCCGAACGCGGCCCGCCTCGAGCGCGACCGGAGCCGCCCAGGGAACCGCCACGACCGCAGATCTCC
The DNA here is from genome assembly GCA_043759015.1 of Actinomycetota bacterium. Taxonomy (GTDB): domain Bacteria; phylum Actinomycetota; class Acidimicrobiia; order Acidimicrobiales; family Ilumatobacteraceae; genus UBA668. Next base: position 339 of record JAYVMH010000370.1, on the reverse strand, counting down.
CCGCCGCCATCGGGTTCCGGCGCTCGAGGCAGCCCGGTGGCGCCAAACCCCGCTGGCACGGGCCCGAGCGGGCACCGTCGCCCGCTGGGTGCGCTGTCGGGCGCACCGTGGGTCACCGTCCCGCCTCCGCGCGAGCAGCTCGGACTCGCCTCGTGCGACCTGTCCTGTTGATCCCCGGGTTCAGACCCGCCGCCCTTCTCCGCGACCGCCATCCTGCGACGCAAGTTGACGTTCGCTTAGTTAGACCTCGCCGGTTTCAACGACGCGCACGTCACCGTACGTGGGTTCAACGACGCGTTCGACGCCGTCGTTGACCACCACACGCGTCAACGACGATCG
>JAYVMH010000369.1:0-10855 GCA_043759015.1 Actinomycetota bacterium | reverse complement strand
AGCCCTCCGGCGCGGTCAGGCGCAGCGGCTTGGTGAACACACGCGGGATCCCGGTGGACACCACGCCCTCGTCGATCCAGACGTCGATGAGCTCGTCGATGAACGGGGGCAGGCCGCACATCGACACCAGTTCGATGTCCTTCACCAGCTCCGGCTCCGACAGTCCGAAGCGAGCAGCCATCTCGGCGAGCGGTACCTCGCCACGCTCCATCAGCCAGGGCAACATCACCAGCATCCGGCGGAGGCGCTCGATGGTCGGACGGGGTCCGCGCCGAACGGTCATCGCCCACCGGCCATCTCACGAAGCCACTCGACGACCGAGTCGCGCACCTCCGGTGGGTCGAGCACCTCGGCATGTACACCGAGACCGAAGAGCCACGACCGGAACGCATCGAGGTTGGTGCACGGTACCTCGACCTCCAGCCCGCCACCCGCATCGCGACGCACGACAGCCGCAGTACCGAGCGACGACTCCGCCGCGCGCGCCCGTACAGCGTCGACGCGGACACGTGCGCTGAACGCTGCCCCATCGCCGAGGACCTTGGGATCGGTGGGGAACGCGGCGCGCACGTCGAAACCTGCCGGGCGTTCGAACAGGTTCGCCGGGCCGACCTCGACGGCGCCTTCGATCCGGTCGACGCGGTACGTCCGCACTTCGGCGTGCCCCTCGTCGTGACCGATGACGTACCAGGAGCCGTCGCGCAGGAGCACCGCATACGGTTGGAGGCGACGCGTCTGGCCGCGGTACGCGAACGTCGCGACGGCGTGATCGGCCGCTGCCTCGCGCAGGGCCGGAAGTGCCGGGTCGTCGGGGATGTTGGCAACCACCGACGACGCGGCGACACCGTCGGCACCGAGCTTCAGCAACCCGAACTCGCCCTCGGAGAGGCGGGCTGCGGCCACGGCGAGCTGCAGCGCCTGCCGCTCGTCGGGGGCCAGGTCGAGGTCCGTGAGCTCGTATCGGCGACGGTCGATCCAGTAACCGGTCCTACCTGCGTCGCTGCCGCCGAGCACCTCACTCTCGATCGGCACACCGAGCTCGCGCAGCATCGCCTTGTCGCGTTCGAACGCACCGCGCTGCGCGGCCTCACCGGCCGGGTACTGGCCCAGCGAGTGAACGATCTGATCGATGGTCACCGGCGCGCGTGTCTCCAGCAGGAGCGCCAACAGGTTGGTGATCCGCTCGAGAGCATCCACCATTTCGTCAGCGGCTCGCGGACTGGTAGTCGTAGAAGCCGCGCCCGCTCTTGCGACCGAGGAGACCGGCTTCGACCATGCGCGACAGCAGCGGCGGCGGCGCGTACAACGGCTCCTTGAACTCGGTGTACAGGCTGTCGGCGACGGCCATGGTGGTGTCGAGGCCGATCAGGTCGGTGAGCCGCAAGGGGCCCATCGGGTGGTTGCAGCCTTCGACCATCCCGGTGTCGATGTCCTCAGCCGTGGCGAAGCCGCTCTCCATCATCCGTATCGCGGACAGCAGGTACGGGATGAGGAGCGCATTGACCACGAAGCCGGCGCGGTCCTGGCTGCGGATGACGCGCTTGTGAAGGACCTCGTCGGCGAACGACTGCGCCCGCTCGGAGGTCTCCGGCGACGTGAGCAGCGACGTGACGAGCTCCACGAGGCGCAGCACCGGCACCGGGTTGAAGAAGTGGATGCCGATCACCTGCTCCGGGCGAGCGGTGGCGATCCCCAGCTTCATGATCGGGATCGAGCTGGTGTTGCTGGCGAGGATTGCAGTCGGGTCGCTGACGTGACGGTCGAGCTGGCGGAAGACGTCGGTCTTCAGTGCCTCGTCCTCGATCACCGCTTCGACGACGAGCTGACGGTCTGCCAGCTCGGCGAAGTCGGTGGTGAACGCGAGGCGGGCCATCGCAGCGTCGCGGTCCGCCTCGGCGAGCTTGCCGTTCCTCACGCCACGATCGAGGCTGCCGACGATGCGGCTCCTGCCACGTTCGCACGCGCCGGCGTCGACCTCGCGGACGACGACGTCGAGGCCTGCTCGCGCGCACACCTCGGCGATGCCCGACCCCATCAGTCCCGCTCCCACGACGCCCACTCGTTCAATGCTCATGCCCCGAGTCTGCCGTAATGCGCCGTACCCTGACGAACGTGTCATTGCTCGACCGACTCCCCCGCCCCGGCGACAAGCGCCTGGCCGTGCGCGTCACTCCCGACGCGTTGCGCCACGTTCGGGCAGGTCATCCTTGGTTGTTCGACAACTCGCTCACATCGGTCAGCCACGACGGCGCGCCAGGCGACCTCGCCGTCGTGTTCGACCAGGACCGGAGGTTCGCGGCAGTGGGGCTGTGGGACCCAAACAGCCCAATGCGCGTCAAGGTCCTCCATCACGGCAAGCCCGTCACCGTGGATCGGGCGTTCTGGGCGGCGCGTCTCGAGGCTGCAGCGGCGCGGCGCCAGCCGCTCGTCGACCGTGGCGACACCACCGGCCATCGCGTGGTCAACGGGGAGAACGACAGCATGCCCGGGCTGGTGCTCGATCGTTACGATCGCACGTTGGTCATCAAGTTGTACACGGCGGCATGGATCCCGCACCTCACCGACCTCGTCGCTGTGATCGACGACCTGTTCCGTCCCGACGCGCTGGTGTTGCGGCTGGCGCGCAACATCCCGGCCGACGCGTTGCACGGGCTGGAGGAGGGCGACGCACTGATCGGGATCTGCCCTCCCGATCCAGTCCAATTCCTCGAGAACGGTCTCACGTTCGAGGCGGACGTCGTGCACGGCCAGAAGACCGGTCATTTCCTCGATCAGCGCGACAACCGCGCCTACCTGCGCACCCTGACCGACGGCGCAAGTGTGCTCGATCTCTTCGCCTGCACCGGCGGATTCACCGTGTACGCGGCGGCGGGGGGCGCAGCGTCGGTCACCGCAGTCGACCTCAGCGAGCCGACGCTCGCGGCCGCGGCACGGAACCTCGGGCACAACCGACAGCTCCCGGCCGTTGCCGGTTGCAAGTACACGCCGGTGGTCAACGACGCGTTCCGCGAGATGGACCGTCTGGTGCACCGAGCAACGAAGTTCGACATCGTCGTCATCGATCCGCCGTCGTTCGCCCAGCGCCAGTTCGAGGCCCCACGAGCGCTCGGCGCCTACGCGAAGCTCACGGATCTCGGTGTGCGATTGGTGCAGCCGGGCGGGTTGCTGGTGCAGTGCTCGTGCAGCAGCAGGGTGACGGCCGACGAGTTCTACGCCACGGTCGCGCGATCGGCGTCGCGGGCCGGTCGGCCGTTGGACGAGCTGCGCCGCACGGGCCACGCCGTCGATCATCCGGTGACGTTCACCGAAGGCGCGTACCTGAAGGCCGTGTTCGCCGTCGTGCCGTGACGCGGACCAGTGCCTCGGTCAGCGCGCTCGATTGGCGCGATACCAAAGGATGAGCGCGCTGGTGCTGGAGTCGTGCACGGGTTCCTCCGTCGCCGACAGCTCGGGCGTGATGCGGTTGGCGAGTGCCTTGCCGAGCTCCACACCCCACTGGTCGAAGCTGTTCACCCCCCACACGGCGCCCTGGACGAACACGATGTGCTCGTACAGTGCGATCAACTGACCGAGCACGTGTGGCGTCAGCCGCGGGGCGAGGATCGTGGTGCTCGGCCGGTTGCCGGGGAACACGCGGTGGGCCTGCTGGTGCGGGGGGATGCCTTCGGCGACCACTTCGTCCAACGTCTTGCCGAACGCCAACGCCTCGCCCTGGGCGAACAGGTTCGCCATCAGGAGATCGTGCTGGGCGAGCAGCGGATGGTTGGGCACGGCGAAGCCGATGAAGTCCACCGGGACCAGGCGGGTGCCCTGGTGGAGCAGTTGGTAGAACGCGTGCTGCCCGTTGGTGCCCGGTTCGCCCCACACGATCGGGCCGGACGTGGTGGCCACTTCCCCACCGTCGAGGCGCACTCGCTTGCCGTTGCTCTCCATGTCGAGCTGTTGCAGGTAGGCGGGAAAGCGACGAAGTTCCTGGGCGTAGGGCAGGACTGCCTTGGTCTGGGCATCCAGCACGTTGTGGTACCAGACGCCGAGCATGCCCAACAGCACGGGGACGTTCGCCTCGAACGGTGCGGTCCGGAAGTGGTCGTCGATGACGTGGAAGCCGTCGAGGAACTGCCTGAACGCGTTCGGCCCGATCGACAGCATCAACGACAGGCCGATCGCTGAGTCGACCGAGTACCGCCCGCCCACCCAGTCCCAGAAGCCGAACATGTTGAAGTTGTCGATGCCGAAGGCGGCGACCTTCTCGGCGTTGGTGCTGACCGCGACGAAGTGGTGGGCGACGGCGTCGTCGCCCAGTGTGGCGGTCAACCATCGACGCGCTTGGGTGGCGTTGGTGATCGTCTCGATCGTGGTGAACGTCTTCGAGCTGACCACCACGAGTGTCGTCGCAGGCTCGAGATCGGCAAGGGTGCGGTGGATGTCCGCGCCGTCCACGTTGCTGACGAAGCGACACGACAGCCCCGGCTGGGCGAACGCCTCGGTGGCGAGGTAGGCCATTGCCGGCCCGAGGTCGCTGCCGCCGATGCCGATGTTCACCACCGTTCGGATCGCCTGCCCGGTCGCGCCTCTCCACTGCCCGTTGCGCACGCGTTCGGCGAAGCTCGACATGCGGTCGAGCACGTCGTGCACATCGGGGACCACGTCGTGGCCGTCCACCATCACGCTCGTGCCCGCAGGCGCCCGGAGGGCGGTGTGGAGCACGGCGCGCCGTTCGGTGGAGTTGATCGCCTCGCCGTCGAACATCGCGTCGCGATGAGCGGCGACTCCCGCGGCGCGGGCGACCGCCAGCAACCCCTCGACGACGGCGTCGTCGATGAGGTGCTTCGAGTAGTCGACGCGCAGGTCGCCGGCGAAGGCGACGTAGCGGTCCGCACGGCCCGGGTCGGCGGTGAAGAGCGTGCGGAGCTGACCCGGGCGGGAGGTGGCGAGCAGCGACGCCCATTCGGGCGTGGTGGTGATGTCCATCGGGTGCGGACGTTACCGAGGCGCGCCGGGCAACCGTGCCGCGGCCGCCTGATCGACGACCAGCACCGTGTCGGTGCGGCGGACGTGATGCACCGGCACGTCGGGGTCGCCGAGCAACCAACGCTCCAGCGCCACCGCTTTCTCCGGCCCGGCGGCGAGCACCAACCGGTGCCGGGCGGCGTTGACCACGAGCGGGGTGAGCGTCATCCGCACGTAGCCGCGGTAGATGCCGCACAGCGCGACTGCCGCCGGTGACTCGACCACCGGATCGCCGGGCGGCCACGACGCGGTGTGCCCGTCGTCGCCGAGCCCGAGGTGGACGACATCGAAACGAGGTGGCAGCGTCGCCGCATAGCACGCGCACGCCGCGACGAGGTCGGCGTCGGTGACCGGCATGGCTCGGAGATGGTCGGGCTTCACCGGCAGCAGATCCAGCAGCGCAGCGTTGCGCACGGCGTCGCCGTCGGGCGCGACGCGCTCGTCGACCTGGTAGAGCAGCACCTGATCCCACGGCACGTCCATCCCCGCCAACAGCGCGAACATCACGGCAGGGCTTGTTCCTCCGCTGACCGCGAGCGCTGCGGTACCGCGTCGGACTGCCGCGTTGCGAAGGTGATGCGCGGTCCACGACGCCGCTTCCTCCGCAGCCGACGCTGCATCATTTGCCACACGCACATCCATTGGGTCAGCCTGCCAGCTCAGAGGTCGCGAAGAAACGCCACGACGGGCACACTGAACGCATCGTTGCGATCGCCCGCGACCGTGTGATGCGCGCCCGCGACATCAACGTACTTCGCGTGCGGGACCAGCTGGAGGAACTCCTGCGCGGTCTCCTCGCTGACGATGTCGCTCATGCCACCACGAATGAGCATCACCGGCAGCGCGAGGCGCCGGGCATGCTCGACGAAGAGGTCCGCCTGATCGCTCGTGCGCGGTCGCCGATCGGCGGTCATGAACGCGGGGTCCCAGTGCCACCGGAATCGCCCGTCCTCGCCCAGTCGCAGGTTGCGAGCGAGCCCATCGAGGTTCGTCGGTCGGGGACGGTGCGGCAGATACGCGGCGACGGCGTCCGCCGCTTCCTCGAGCGACGCGAAGCCCTCCGGTCGACCGGTCATGAAATCGATGATCCGCTGGATGCCCTTGGCCTCGGAACGGTGGGCGATGTCGACGAGCACGAGCGCCCTCGAAGCCGGCGGCAGGCCCTCTTCGGCCCGCGTCGCCTCGGTCCACATCCCGGTCACGCCACCCAGCGAAGCTCCGACCAGCGCGGGGCGGTCGAGCGCGTCGCACCACGCCTCCGCGTCGGCGCGCATGACCTGCATGCTGTAGTCGCCGGTGGGATCCCAGTCGCTCTCGCCATGCCCGCGCAGATCCGCGCTGACCGCGTAGAAACCCTCGTTGGCGAGCGACGTCGCCGTGCCGCCCCAGGAATGACGGGTCTGCCCCCCGCCGTGCAGCAGCAGCACCGCCGGTCCGTTGGCATCACCACATGCATCGGCCACCAGACGAACCCCGTTCGCGCCCGTGCAATGGATCGTCGTGTGCCGCACGCCGGTCACTCTGTCACAGCCTCCCGCCGGCCCTCCCAGCGGGGCGGGGGGTCGGTAGCTGGATCATTTCTGACCACGGTAATCTCGGCCATGGAGAGGAGCCCCGAATGACCAGCTTGCATGACCGCCCGAACACCGCGCTCTTGGTGGTCGACGTGCAGAACGACGTCGTCGCCAACGCGCTCGAGCGCGACCGGGTGGTCGCGAACATCAGCACACTGGTGGACAGGGCACGAGCGGAGCACGTCCCCGTGATCTGGGTGCAGCACGCCGACGATCACCTCACCGAGGGCAGCGATGGCTGGCGATACGTGCCCGAGCTGCAGCGGCACGACGACGAGCCGCTGGTGCACAAGCACTACGGCGATTCCTTCGAGGACACGACGCTCGAGTCCGAGCTCGCCGAACGACGTGTCGGTCGACTGGTGGTCACCGGCGCACAGACCGACGCATGCATCCGGGCCACGTTGCACGGAGCGTTCACCCGCGGCTACGACGCCACGCTGGTGTCGGATGCGCACACCACAGAAGACTTCTCCGACTACGGCTTGCCGGCCGCCGACAAGGTGATCGCCCACACGAACATGTACTGGACGTGGCAGGCGGCACCGGGGCGCACGGCCGCGGTGGTGGATACCGCGAACGTTTCGTTTTCGAAATTCGCGACGACCGAGTAGCGACGCCGGCCCTCGTCGGCGCGTTGCGCTACTGCGCTAGGAAGGTGGAGAGTCGCACGACGTGACCGTCGGGGTCGACCACGTCGATGTGAACGCCGGCGTCACCCGCCATCCGCGTTCGGTGGGCGATGGAGCGACCGTCGAGGCCGGAAACGATCGCGTCGAGATCGTCCACGGTTGCGACCGCGAGCGTGAGTGCGTTGATTCCAGCCAGCGCGCGGGCACGCGCCGGGTCGAGGCGAAGCACCAGGCGCACGGCGCTGTCGGTATGGACCAGGGCCGTCTCGCCAGCGGCGTCAGCGGCGTCGCCCGTCGGCACGAAGCCGAACGCGGCCGAGTACCACTCGGCGCTGCGCTGCACATCCGCCACCGGAGGCGCCACGTGACGCAGGCCCGCCACCTCGCCGATGGCCCAGTCGTGTTGAACGACGACGCGCTCGCCGATCATCGTGCTGGCGAAATCGCGGATGTACGCCTGGTGCCGCTCGTCGACGACGTAGCGCCGGGCCGCGGTGGACGACGGGAAGTCCATCACTGCGACGGCGTCGAAGTTGCCTTCGCAAGTGTCGGGCGTCGTCGGCGAATCGGACGCTGATCAACTCCGGGATCTCCACGAGGCCGCCGAACGCGGCACGGAACGAACCCTTGTCGTCCTCGGTCACGCCCTCGGCCCACCGGTACGCAATGATCTGACGAAACATCTCAGCGGCCCGTGAACCGTGGTTCGCGGCGCTCGAGGAACGAACGCACTCCCTCGCGATGATCCTCGGTTGCGAACAGTTGCCCGAGCGTGGTGGAGACCCAGACACCGAGGTCGGTCCAGTCCGGGTCGAGCGCCCGGCGAAGGCCGGCCTTCAGCTGTTGGACGGCGAGCGGCGGGCGGGAGGCGATCTTGGCGGCGAGCTCCATCGCTGTCGGGAGCAGGTCGTCGTGGGCGACGACGCGCGACACCAGACCCCATTGCTGCGCGGTGGCGGCGTCGATGACGTCGCCTGTGAAGAGCAGCTCTGCGGCACGCTCGCGACCGACCAGTTGCGCCAGCCGACCCAGCCCGGCGACGTCGCTGCACAAACCACGCAGCACGAAGAGCTCGCCGAACTTGGCGCGCGCGGAGGCCACCCGCAGATCGGCCATCATCGCCAGCTCCATCCCCCAGCCGACGGCGGCTCCGTTGACCGCCGCGATCACTGGCACGTTGGTGTGCAACAGCGCATCGGCCGCGGGCGTGAGGCGCGGTGCCACTGCCACCGGTGTTGGCCCGGTTCCGCTGCCCATCACCTCGCGCACGTCATCGCCGGAACAGAAGGCGGGATCGGTGCCGGTGATGACCACACATCGCGCCGTGGTCTGCCGCACGGCCGATTCGAGCTCCCGGTAGCTCTGGAACCGGAGCGCGTTCCGTACGTCCGGACGATCGATCGTGATCACATCGACATCGTCGACCCGATGTGCCCGCACGTCAGCCATCTCCGTACTGTAGGGAGTATGACGACGCTCTCCGGTACCGGGCTCGAGGCCCTCTACGCCCGCATCCAGCACGAAGTCGACAGCGAGCTGGTGAGTGCCGCGCAGGTGGCCATCGGGCTCGACGGTCGTGTCGCTGCCACTCGGTCGTTCGGGACCGCCACCGACGACAGCCGCTTCGTCATCTTCTCGGCGACGAAGGCCGTCGTCGCGATGGCACTGCTCCCCCACCTGGCCGACGGATCGCTGGACCTCACCGCGCCGATCGCGCAGTACCTCCCCGAGTTCGGCCACCACGGCAAGGCCGACGTCACCGTGCTGCAGCTGCTGACGATGCAGGGCGGGTTCCCGCAAGCACCCATCGGGCCCGACCACTGGGCGACCAGCGAGGGCCGGCGCGCCGCGTTCGCCGAGTGGTCGCTGGACTGGCCGGCCGGCAGCCGCACCGAATACCACCCGGTCGCAGCTCACTGGGTGATCGCCGAACTGCTCGAGACGGTGAACGGGCGCTCGTACGTCGACGTCGTGCACGAACGGATCGCCACGCCCGCCGGCGCGGCACCCGTCCTGGGCCCCCGCGCCGCGGCGGTCGCACCCGTCACGGTGCGTGCCATCGGCGAGTACCCGGCCGATCCGGCGACGCTCGTGGCCACCTACGGTCGACCCGACCTCGTTCCGGTGGCCAGCGTCGGCATCGAATTGCTGCTGTCGCTCAACGATGCCCGCGCCCAAGCGGCAGCCATCCCGGGCGGAGGTGGCATGACGAGCGCTCCGGACATGGCCATGATCTACCAGCACTTCCTCCACAACTTCGACGATGCGTTGCCCGCCGACTGGCTGAAGGATGCGATCGGCACCGTCCGCAACGTCAGCATCAATGTCACCGATGGTGTGCCGGCGAATCGCACGACCGTCGGCTACATCGCGGGAAGCGACGGCTACCACCTGCATCGCTGGATGCCGGGCACGCCGCGGGCGTTCGGTCACGCCGGCGCCGGCGGGCAGCTGTGCTGGGTCGATCCGGCCTCCGGCGTCAGCTTCGTCTTCCTCCACGACACCCTCCACCAGGATCCGCGGGTCGAGTTCCACCGGGCAACGGACCTCAACGATCTGGTGCTCGAACTGGTGCAGCCCTGACCATGGAACGCGAGCGTGCCGGCATCGTCGCCGGTGTCATGGCCTACGTGGTGTGGGGTGTCCTGACGATCTACTGGAAGCAGTTGCATCACTTCAACGCGTTCGAGCTGATCGGCTGGCGGATCACGACATCCGCGGTCATCATGGCCATCGGCCTCACCATCGCGAAGCGGTGGGGCCACCTCGCGGTGCTGCGCCACGACCGGCCACTGCTCCTGCGGGTGATCGTCGCGGCGATCCTGCTGACCGTCAACTGGACCTCGTACGTGTGGGCCGTCGTGCACGATCATGTGCTGGAGACCGCCCTCGGCTACTTCGTCGCCCCGATCGGCACCGTGCTCGTCGGCGTGTTCGTGTTGCACGAGACGCTGCGCAACGCGCAACGGATCGCACTCGGTCTGGCCGGGGCGGCCGTCGTCGTGCTCACCATCTCCTACGGGCGCGTGCCCTGGCTGGCCTTGGCGATCGCGGTGTCGTGGACCGCGTACGGCTACCTCAAGAACCGGGTGCCCCTCAGCCCGGTGGAGAGCATGGCGGCGGAGTCGTTCATCCTCGTGATCCCTGCGGCGGCCGTGGCCGTCGCGCTTGCCTCGCGCGCGAACAGCATCCCGCATTCGGCCTCGACCCACGAACTGCTCTTCGCCGCGCTCACCGGGCTCGCCACGGTCTGTCCACTGATCACGTTCGCGTACGCCGCACAGCGAGTGCCGCTCAGCATCATCGGACCGATGCAGTACATCGTGCCGACGATGAACTTCTTGATCGGCTGGCTGCTGTACGACGAGTCGCTCTCGGCGGCGAGCTTGGCCGGCTTTGCTCTCGTGTGGATCGGGCTCGCCGTGATGACGGCGGACTCGGCGCGTCGGGCTCGCACGGAGCGCGCCCCCGAACCTGCACTCGCCGGTTGATATCGTCGCCGGCACCAGGTTTTGGCAACAGGTTCTGGCAACTTCCAGATGGTCGTCAAGCACTTCCAGCTGATCTCCGCCAAGGCTGCCCCGTAGCCGCGACCCGAACGACCCGCGACCCGAACGACCCGCGACCCGAACGACCCGC
>JAYVMH010000368.1:0-10861 GCA_043759015.1 Actinomycetota bacterium | reverse complement strand
TGGTGGCGCGTTCGTTGTCGAGGATGCCGAGCGCAGTTGCCGTGTCCCAGTGAGGCACGCGGCGGTGCTCCGGGAACTCGGCCGGCATGTTGTTGGGGCCGACGACGACTGGGTTGTCGTGGTCGTTCGTGCCGTCCGGGGCATCCGGGTGCGGAAGGTTCGGTATGCGGAGCAGCAACTCGCGCAACGCGGCCGCTACCTGTTCCGCGTCGGCGCTCAGCGCGTGTTCGCGATCGCCGAGCTTGCGGCTGCGTGCCTGCAACGCCTCGGCCCCCTCAGCATCGCCATCGCGCCGTTTCTGGCCGACCTGCTTCGACAGCTCGTTGACCTCGGCGCGCAGCGCGTCGCCAGCGCTCTGCAACTCTCGGCTCCGGCCTTCGAGGAGCACCGCCTCGTCCAGTTGCACGAGCAGCTCCGGCGTGTTGCGGCGCGCCAGCGCGGCACGCACACCCTCGGGGTCGGCACGCAGCAGTCGGACATCGATCACGTGCTCAAGGCTAGTGGCGGGTCGACTTCGTGGTGGAAGGAGTTAACGGTAGCGTCGGCCCCCGTGACAGCGTTGGAGGTTCAGGGTCTGACGGTTCGCTACGGCGACCTCGTGGCGGTGAACGACGTGTCGTTCTCGGCCCGGGCCGGTGAGGTCACCGCCGTGCTTGGCCCCAACGGCGCCGGCAAGACGAGCACGATCGAGGTGTGCGAGGGGTACCGACGCCCGAGCGCCGGAACCGTGCGGGTCCTGGGAATGGACCCTTCGACCCACCAACGCGTGCTCGGCACCCGGATCGGCGTGATGCTCCAGGAGGGCGGTGTCTACCCGAGCGCGAGGGTGCTCGACACCGTGCGCCAGTACTGCGACCTCTACGCCAAGGGGCTCCAGCCGGCCGACCTCGTCGATCAGGTTGGCCTCACCGCGCGGGCGAAGGTGTCGTGGCGACGACTCTCGGGTGGCGAGAGGCAACGATTGTCGTTGGCGTTGGCGTTGGCTTCGAAGCCGGAGGTCGCGTTCCTCGATGAGCCGACGTCGGGCGTGGACGTGAACGGCCGCGACACGATCCGAGGGATCATCGGCGAACTCGCCGGCGGCGGATGTGCCGTCGTGCTCGCGACACACGAGCTCGACGAGGCCGAGCGTCTGGCGGATCGAGTGGTGATCTTCGACACGGGGCAGGTGATCGCCGATGGCACCCTCGACGAGCTGCGCAAGGGTCACGACGAGATCCGCTTCCGCAGCGACCCGCACCTCGATCTGCACGCGCTGGCCGCATCGATCGGCATGGTGGCCAGCCAGGTCGGTCGCGACGAGTACGTCATCGACGCGCCGCCACATCCTCGGCTGATGGCCCAGCTCGCCGCGTGGCTCGCCGATCAGGGTCACCCGCTCACCGACGTGCGGGCAGGCGCCCAACGGCTGGAGGACGTCTTTCGTCGCCTGACCGCCGACAGATCCGATCGCGACGCGTCGTGAAGCAGTTCGTCGCCCAGCTGCGCACCGAGTTGCAGATCATGCTCCGAAACGGCGAGCAGCTCTTGCTGACTCTCGGCATCCCTGCGCTGCTGCTCGTGTTCTTCAGCCTGGTCGATGTGCTCCCCACGGGCACCCAGGATCCTGTCGACTTCCTCGCACCCGGGGTGCTGGCACTCGCGGTGATGAGCACCTCGATGGTCAGCCTCGGCATCGGCACCGGGTTCGAGCGCAGCTCTCACGTCTTGAAGCGACTGGCTGTCACTCCGCTTGGCAGGCCGCGGCTGATCGCAGCGAAGATCTCGTCCGTCGGCGTGGTCGAGCTGATCCAGTTCGTCGTGCTCGTGCCGGTGGCCTACGCGCTCGGCTGGTCGCCCTCGTCGCCGAACTGGCCGGCGGCTGTCGGTGGCGTGCTGCTGGGCACGATGGCGTTCGCCGGGATCGGCCTCACACTCGCCGGTCGACTGCGTGGCGAGATCAATCTCGCGGCCCAGAACGGCCTGTACCTGGTGCTGCTGCTGCTCGGCGGCATGGTGATCCCGTTCGCCAAGCTGCCCGCCGGCATCCGCGCCGTCGCCCACGCGCTGCCTTCGGGCGCGCTGGCCGACGTGTTGCGCGAGGCGCTCGGCCACGCCGGCACCCAGCCGGCCACGAGCTGGGTGGTCCTCGCCACGTGGGCCCTCGCCGGTCCGGCGGTCGCCGCCGCCACGTTCCGCTGGGACTGACTGACGGCACAGCGAAACCGGCTGACCAAACAGCGAGACTGTCTGCTGCAACTGACAGTTCCGGTTGACCGAGCGAGACGTTACCGTCGCCCGACGTGACCGAGCTGACCCCCGCACTCCGTAGCTTCCTCGACCGCACCGACGTGCCCACGCCATACGTGGTGATCGACATCGACATCGCCGAGTCGCGGTACCACGGGCTGGCCGCCGCGATCCCCGGCGCGGCGATCTTCTACGCGGTGAAGGCAAACCCGGCGATGCCTCTGCTCGAACGGCTGGTGTCGGTCGGTTCGTCGTTCGACGTTGCGAGTCCGGCCGAGATCGATCGTTGCCTTGCCGCCGGCGCGACGCCCGATCGCATCTCCTACGGCAACACGATCAAGAAGCGCCGCGACATCGCGTACGCGGTGTCGTGCGGCGTGCGCCGCTTCTCGGTCGATGCCGACAGCGAGTTGGACAAGCTCGCGGACGTCGCGCCAGGGGCAGAGGTGGGCGTCCGGCTCCGTCATGATTGCGGAGGTGCCGACTGGCCACTCTCACGCAAGTTCGGTGCGGAAGCGGCCGACGTCGTGCGCGTGCTCGAGCGCGCCGCAGCCGCGGGCATGAAGCTCGGCGTCTCGTTCCATGTCGGCTCACAGCAGCGCGACCTGCTGGCGTGGGACGACACGCTGGAGATCGTGGCCGGCATCGCTGCCCGGATCGGCGAGAACGGGCACGTGCTCGACTTCTTGAACCTTGGCGGCGGCTACCCGGGCACGTACGCCCAAGCCGCGCCGACGATCGAGGCCTACGGTGCTGCAGTCCGTACCGCGCTTGCAAAGTGGTTCCCCGAGGGCACGCCAGAGCTGATGATCGAACCGGGCCGTTACATGGTGGCCGATGCCGGTGTGCTGCGCAGCGAGGTGGTGCTCGTGTCGCGTCGTTCGCCCGACGACGAGGAGCGTTGGGTGTACCTCGACTGCGGCAAGTTCCACGGGCTCGCCGAGACGATGGACGAAGCGATCCGCTATCGGCTGCGCACGCCCCACGACGGCACGCCCACCGGGCCCGTTGCACTGGCTGGACCCACCTGCGACTCCGCCGACGTGCTCTACGAGAAGAACCCCTATCTCCTGCCACTGGCCCTCGCCGAGGGCGACCTGGTGGACGTCCTGTCGGCGGGTGCGTACACCACCACCTACAGCAGCGTCGGCTTCAACGGCTTCCCACCCCTCGCGGAGTACTGCGTCAGCGCGCCCTGAGCCCGAACCCAACCGTCCGTGCCATCGCTCCACCGACGATTCCTCGGTCGGACTATGACATGAACGAGGGGTTGGGGGCTACGGCATCGGGAGGGTGAACACGAACGCTGCGCCCTTGGCGGTGCCCACGGCGACGAGCGAACCACCGTTCACCTCGGCGATCCGACGAGCGATCGAGAGCCCGAGGCCGGCACCGCCTTCGTCGCGCGCTCGCGCGTTGTCGAGCCGGGTGAACGGTTCGAAGATCAGCTCGCGTTGATCCTCGCTGATCTCGTCGCCATCGTTGTGAACCTGCACGGTCGCGACGCCACCACCGCCGGCCACGCTGACCGTGACCCGCGAGTGCGCGTGGCGGCGTGCGTTGTCGAGCAGGTTGCGGATCAGGCGCACCACCAGATCGCGGTCCACCGACACCTCCGCGGGCGAGGCCACGTGGAGCGATACGCGGTCGTCGTTGCACCGCTGCACCTCGGCGCTCACCAATCCGCCCAGTTCGAGCGACTCGCGCTTGAGCGCACGTTCACCGCCCTCGGCGCGGGCGAGTGCCAGCAACTCGCCGGCGATGCTCTGCAACCGCTCGACTTCGACCATCACCTCGCCGGCGGTGTCGGGCCAGTCCGCGCGGTCCGGGTACGCCAGCCCCACCTCGAGCATCGTGCGCGCTGAGGCCAACGGGCTGCGCAGTTCGTGCGAGGCGTCGGCAAGGAACTGGCGGCGGATCGCGTCGGACGCGCTGATCCGATCGAGCATGCCGTTCAACGTGTCGGCCAGGCGGTCGAGCTCGGCCGCACGCTGCTGCGGGGCCAGCCGTTGGCCGGTGCCGGCGCTCTGAACTGCATCGAGCTCACGACGCATCACATCCACCGGGCGCAGGGCGCGGCCGGTGAGGAACCACGTTGCCACGGCCGCGAGCGCAACGAGCATCGGCACCACCAGCCACAGCCCGAGCACCAGCGAATGTACAGCCTGGTCGGCCTGGCGCAGCGAGGAGGCGGCGTAGATGCTGACCCAGTCGAAGCCGAAGTGCACCGTGCGCGCCACGACGCGGTAGCGGTCGTGACCGGAGGTGCCCAGCCGACCCGCCGATTCGGTGCGCGCGACCTGATGATCCACGGGCGGCGGGGTGAACACATCCAGCCGCACCTCGCGAGCCAGGCCGCGGGTGAGCGCCAACACGCGGCCGTCGGGTCCCACCACCTGCAGCTGCCCCGTCTCGAACCCGTTCGGCGTGATCTGCGGAGGGATCACGCCGTTGCTGATGTCGTTGGCGATCACATCGACCTGGTCGACGAGGAGGCGATCGGCATCGTCGATCTGCGATGCCTGCAGCCAACGGACGAGGAAGAACGACAGGCCGGCCAGCACCCCCGCGACCACCGCCGAGGTGATGATCGTGATGCTCAGCCGCAGCGAAGGGGAACGTCGCCGCTTGCTCACGACTCACGCACCCGGTAGCCGCCACCACGAATCGTCTCGATGATGTCGACGTCGAGCTTTCGTCGCAGCGCATGGACGTGCACCTCGACCACGTTCTCCGGTCCGTCGTACTGCTCTTCCCACACGTTGGCGAGGACGTCGCGCTTGGGCACGACCTCGCCCACGCGGCTGACGAGGTACTCGAACACGGCGAACTCGCGCGAGGTCAGCGAGACCTCGCGGTCATCGACGGTGCATCGCCGAGTCGCGAGGTTCAAGCGCACCGGCCCGACCACGATGTCGTTGCTGAACTGCCCACGGGCGCGCCGCACGAGTGCCCGTAGACGGGCGACGAGCACCACGTACGAGAACGGCTTGGAGAGGAAGTCGTCGGCACCCGTGTCGAGCGCCTCTGCTTCGTCGAACTCGCCGTCCTTCGCCGTCAACATCAGGATCGGTGTCGTGACACCCCTGGCACGCAGCTCCGCGCAGACGCGGTAGCCGTTCATGCCGGGCAGCATGATGTCCAGCACGATCGCGTCGTACGGCTGCTCGGTGCCGTGCCACAGCCCGTCGAGTCCGTCGTGGGCGACGTCCACCGTGAAGCCTTCGGCTTCCAGTCCTCGCCGCAGCGCGGCGGCCAGACGCACCTCGTCGTCCACGACCAATACGCGCATGTGCCCCATTCTCGCACCGTCCGTGCGCACATGCCCCTGGTCCGGCTGAAGCGACGCTTCAGCGAACTTCAGCGTCAGCTCAGCTCCCGTCGGCCAAGATGTAGCCCATGACGTTGCTCGACGATCAAATCACCCCCCCTGACGTTGCGCCCGCAGAGGCCGATTTGGTCGATCGAGCAACGCCGCACAGCTCGCCGTTCCCGCCACCACCTCCTGCGCTGCTCGACAGTCCCCCTGCACGACACCGCGGCCGAGTGACGGGAGCGGCGTTGCTCTGTGCGGCAGTGTCTGCCGGCGTCTCCTACGGGACCGTGCGGCTCACCGAGCACAAGTCCGCGGTGTCCATCGTCGCGTCCTCGTCGGCCTCGTCCGCCGCGGGCACGGGCGCGTTCGACATCCACGCGCTACTGGCGAAGGTGGAGCCGGCCGTCGCTGCCATCGAGATCGGCGACAGCGTGGGCGGCAGCATCACACCGGTCGCCGCCGGGTCCGGTGTCGTCATCTCCACCGACGGGCTGATGGTCACCAACGCCCACGTGGTCGACCCGGTCGATGCCACCGGCAAACCGCTCGGTCACATGGTGATCACCGTCAAGATGGCCGACGGTTCGGTGCGTTCGGCAACCGTCCTCGGTGCATCGAAGGACTACGACGTCGCGCTGCTCCAACTGGACAACAGCAAGAACCTTCACCCGCTCGTCCTCGCCGATGCGTCCAAGTTCCAGGTCGGTGACCGCGTCGTCGCGATCGGCAACGCGCTCGACCTCGGCGACGCACCCACCGTCACCACCGGGATCATCTCGGCGCTCGACCGCACCCTCCAGGAGAGCTCGACCATCACGCTGCGCGGCCTGATCCAGACCGATGCCGCGATCAACCACGGCAACTCCGGCGGCGCGCTCGTGAACAGCAACGGCGAGCTCGTCGGCATCAACTCTGCGGGCATCCCCGATGCGCAGAACATCGGGTTCGCGATCTCTGTCGGCACGATCAAGCCGCTGCTCGATGACCTCAAGACAGGCAAGAAGGTGACGGCCGCCCCGATCGGTTACATCGGCGTCACCCTCTCCGAGACCCCTGCCGGCATCACGGTGGCCACGGTGCAACCCTCCACACCGGCGGCCGTCGCGGGCATTCAGGCAGGCGATGTGATCACCGCGGTGAACAACACCAAGGTGGCCACCGCCAACCAGCTGTCCGTGTTGCTGCGCTCGCTTGCGCCGGGCACCAAGGTGACCATCACCGTCTCCCGCGGTGGCACCGAGAAGGTGTTCTCGTTGACGCTCGCCGAGCGACCCTCCAACTGAGTGAACTCCCGTCCCACTCGGTTGGCGAGGGTCAGCGCTGCAGGCGCCGGTCGGCTTCAGGGTCGACCGGCGCCGCACTGCGTTCGAACGCACCCTCGACCTCGTTGAAGGTGAGCGGGAGCTCTTCGTTGCCGGTGATCTCCGCCGTGGGGATGCGTCCGGCCCGACGGTACGAGTTCTCTCCCGTCATCGATTTCCCGAAGCGACGGAAGAACGTGAAGATGATGATGGCCCACAGGAAGTAGCCGCCACCCACCTGCATGATCACGGCCGCCAACTGCTGGTCGTCCTGCGGCGACATCCCCCACACGCGCACCGGTTGACGTCCGTAGTGGGAGTACACCGCACCCTCGGCGAACGACAGCCATCCGGCGGGGATCGCCGACAGCACGCTGATCAGGAACAGGTACACCATCTTGGCGCCGTACGACATCCGGAGCTCGGGAAGCGGCCCGACGACGGGCATCCACATCAGCGTCGCCGCCAGCACCACCACGAGGTGGAGGCCGAAGTGCAACGGTCCGACGGTGGTGGCCGTGTTCACCACGATCGGGACGTGCATCACCATCACCACGCCGTTGTAGATCACCCCGGCGACCACGGGCCGGGCGAGGAACCGCACGGCGCGATACGCGCGGCCCTTGCCGATGAGCGCGCACAGCAACCACTCCGGCGTCGCGAGCAGCACCAGCGGCGGGAGCACGAGGCTGAGCAGCAGGTGTTGGAACATGTGCACGCTGTACAGGTAGTCCTCACCGATCTGGTGGATCGGCCACGTGCTGGCGACGAACAGCACGATCATCGAGGCCACGAAGCTGACCCACTGCCGACGCGTCACCGCCGCACGCCCTGGCCCGACCGCAGTCGGGCCGATTCGACGCCCGAGGTAGATGTATGCGCCGACCAGGAACCCGACGAGCAGGTAGACCTCCGGGTTCGGTACGAACCGCCACGGATCCGCGATCGGCGCTGCGGCGAGCACGACCTAACCCCGGAAGAACTGGAACGTGAAGAGGAACACCAGGTAGACGAACAGTGCCAGCCCGAGACCGGTGTAGAACATGTAGCCGAAGATCTTGCTGTCGAACTTCAGGTGCATGAAGACGAGCACGATCATGAAGAACTTGATCGTCATCATGATCAGCAGCGCCGGCGTGGCGTACGGGTGCATCGCGTGCGGCCACCAGTAGGTGGACGTCTCCAGCCCCGTGACGAAGGCGAGGATGATCGCGACCTTGATGAAGTAGAAGTCGCTCGGGATGTGCTCGCCGTCGTGGGCGTTGTCGTGGGCGTTGTCGTGGCCGTTGTCGTTGGCGTTGTGCGAGTCCTCGACCTGGTCGGCGTGTTCGGTGGTGGCAGTCATGGTGCGAACCTCAGGACGGGATCAGGTAGACGAGGGTGAAGATGACGACCCAGACGACGTCGACGAAGTGCCAGTAGAGGCCGATCAGCTCGACCACCTCCGCCTTGTCGCCGGTGATCCGGTCGCGCTTGATGATGCCCACCAACGACAGCAGCATGATGACGCCGAGCGTCACGTGGACACCGTGGAACCCGGTAAGGGTGTAGAAGCTGGAGCCGAACAGGCTCGTCGTGAACCCGAGGCCTTCGTGGTAGAAGGACGTGAACTCGAAGACCTGACCACCCACGAAGAGTGCACCGAGGAGTGCCGTCACGGTGAGCCACAGGCTGGTGTTGCGCTCGTCCTTGCGCTTCGCCGAGTTCACCGCGAGCACCATCGTGAGCGAGCTCATCAACAGGATGAAGCTGCTGACCGAGGTGAGCGGCACGTCGAAGATCTGCGACGGCCCGGGGCCTCCCTCGTGGCGGCCGCGGTACAGCATGTACGTGGAGATGAGGCCACCGAACAGCAGGCACTCGCTGCCGAGGAACAGCCACATCGCCAGCTTGTTGTTGCTGAGGCCGGTGCTGGTGATGTGCACCCCGTGATCGGCGCCATCGTCGCCCGTGCCGTGGGCGTGAGGGTCGTGGGCGTGAGGGTCAGGTGCCTGAGGTTCGTGGGCCTGAGGTTCGTGGGCCTGAGGGTCGTGAACGGCGATGTCAGCCAAGGGTCGCCAACTCCTTCGTCGAGTCCCCGCCGGCCGGCGGGTCGTAGTCACTGTCGTCGGCCACCGAGGGTTCCAGGCTCCAACCGAACGCCGCGAAGAGCAGGATGCCGGCCCCCACGACGGAGATCACCCGGTTGAAGATCACGCCGTAGGCGATGATCGGTAGCGCGAACGCCAGCACGATCGGCCAGTACGAAGGCGAAGGCAGGTGGATGTGCGCATCAGCGTTCGCCTCCTGCTCGGAGAGGATCTGCTCCGCGGTCTTCACCTTCACCAATCGCGGTCCGTTCTCGCCGTCGACCTCTTCGTACTTGCGATGGAAGAACTCGTCGAGGGCGTGGACCGTCGGGATGGCGTCGAAGTTGTGCTCCTTGGGCGGGCTCGAGGTCATCCATTCCAGTGTGCGCGCGTCCCACGGGTCGAGCTCGGCGAGCGGGGCCTTCTTCCAGGTGATGAGAATGTTCACCACGAACACCGCCACACCGGCCGCGATCGTGAACGCCCCGAGCGAGGCGATCTGGTTCCAGAAGTGAAGGTTGAAGAAACCTTGGCCGGTGAGCTTCTCCGGCCACACGACCATACGCCGCGGCTGGCCCTGCAGACCGAGGATGTGCATGGGGCCGAACGTGAGGTTCACCCCGAAGAACATCAGCCAGAAGTTCCACTTGCCGAGGCGCTCGCTGAGCAACTTGCCGAACATCTTCGGCCACCAGTAGTAGAAGCCGGCGAACAAGCCCATCACGGCGCCACCGACGATCACGTAGTGGAAGTGGGCGACGATGTGGTACGTGTCGGTCTGCTGTGTGTCGGAGGGGGCAACGGCGTGCGTCACGCCCGAGACACCACCGATGGTGAACAGCACGATCACGCCGATCGCGAAGTCCATCGCAGTGGTGAACCACAACTTGCCGCCCCACAGCGTCAGAGTCCAGTTGACGATCTTCACGCCCGTAGGGATCGCGATCAGCATCGTGGCGACGGAGAACACCGCCACGCTCACCGGGCCGAGGCCGCTGGCGAACATGTGGTGCGCCCACACACCCCAGCCGACGAAGCCGATGGCTGCACCGGAGAAGACCACGAACTTGTAGCCGAACAGCGGCTTGCGAGCGAACGTCGGGAGCACCTCGGAGACGATGCCGAAGCTGGGCAAGATGAGGATGTACACCTCTGGGTGACCGAAGATCCAGAAGAGGTGCTGCCACAGGAGTGGATCGGCGCCGTGGTTGACATCGAAGAAGGTGGCGCCGAAGTTGCGTTGGAAGCTCAACAGGAACAGCGCCACGGTGATCACCGGCATCGCGAACAGCAGCAGGAACTGCACGACGAGCACCATCCAGGTGAACACCGGCATGTTCATCAGCTTCATGCCCGGTGCGCGCATGTTGAGCACGGTGACGATCAGGTTGATCGCTCCGATCAACGAGGCAATGCCCGTGATCTGCAGACCGAGCGTCCAGAAGTCGATGCCGTGAGTCGGCGAGAACAACGGGCTGCTGTTCGGCGAGTACATGAACCAGCCGCCATCAGGGGCTCCACCGAGGAACCACGACGTGTTGATGAAGATGCCGCCGAACAGGAACAGCCAGAAACCCAACGCGTTGAGGCGCGGGAACGCCACGTCGCGGGCGCCCACCTGCAACGGCAGGAAGTAGTTGGCGAACGCCGCCGTCATCGGCATCACGAAGAGGAACACCATCGTCGTGGCGTGCATCGTGAACATCTGGTTGTACAACCCGGCACTGAGGATCGTGTTGTCCGGTGCTGCGAGCTGCAGACGGATGAGAAGTGCTTCACTGCCGCCGACCAAGAAGAAGAACAGCGCGACGACGCCGTACATGATTCCGATCTTCTTGTGATCGACCGTGAAGACCCACGACTTCCAGCCGGTGGTGGAAACAGGACGCTTGAACGCGCCGAGCGCATGCGTCGGCGTGACCAGCGCGGGTGCCGCACTCGCGCCG
>JAYVMH010000367.1:0-4931 GCA_043759015.1 Actinomycetota bacterium | reverse complement strand
TCTACATCGCCGACGCCGCGCTGTACCTGAAGACCGCCAAGCCGGAGTTGAAGATCGCGGATCCCTACTCGCTCACCCAGCCCCAGTTCGATGCGGCGGTGGCGTTGTTGAAGGCGCAGCACCCGCTCATCGGCGAGTACTGGAACGACTACACCAAGTCTGTGTCCGCGTTCGAGCAGGGCACGACGGTGGTCGGCACGACGTGGCAGATCATCTACAACCTCGCGCTGGCCAACAACGCCAACCTGAAGACGGTGCTGCCCAAGGAAGGGTCCACCGGATGGAGCGACACGTGGATGGTGTACTCGAAGGCGGCGCACAAGAACTGCATGTACATGTGGATGGACTACATCACCCGCCCGGAAGTGCAGTCGCAGGTTGCCCAGTGGTTCGGTGAGGCGCCCGCCAACCCGAAGGCGTGCGACCTGATCGAGAAGGACACGCCAGGCTTCTGCGACCAGTTCAAGGCGAAGGACGACGCGTTCGCCAAGGCGATCCACTTCTGGGCAACGCCCCGCAAGAAGTGCCTCGACGGCTCGGGCAGCGAGTGCGTGCCGTTCTCCGAATGGATCAAGGCCTGGACCGAGATCAAGGGCTGACCGATCAGGGAGGAGCCGCCGGGGCGACCCGGCGGCTCTCTCGCTGGTTGCACCCCAAGCGGCGAGTTCGGCTCGTCGCACTCATCGGCGCGCCCGCCGCCTGGCTGCTGCTGATGTACATCGGCTCGCTCGTGGCGCTGTTCCTGAACTCGGGTTACCGGTTGAAGGAGGACGGCAGCGGAGTCGACAAGGTCTTCACGACCGACAACTACCACGAGATCCTCACCACCGCGGTGTACCGCAACGTCGCGGTCCGCACGGTGTTCATCGCTTCCGCGGTCACGTTGATCGACGTCGTGCTGGCACTGCCCATCGCGTTCTTCATCGCCAAGATCGCGACGGCCCGGTGGCGTTCGATCCTCGTCGCGGCCGTGCTCGTGCCGATGTGGGCGAGCTACCTGGTCAAGGCGTTCGCCTGGCGGTCGTTCATTGCCAACCCGGGCGGTGTGTTGGAGAAGACGTTTGGCCACAGCCCCGGCTATGGGCTCGGCGCGTTGATCATCGTGCTCGCCTATCTGTGGCTGCCGTTCATGATTGTGCCCGTCTATGCGGGCCTCGAACGGCTCCCCGATTCGTTGCTGGAAGCATCGGGCGACCTGGGGGCGCGGTTCGGGTTGACGTTCCGACGCATCGTGCTCCCGATGCTGTTCCCCTCGCTCGTGGCAGGTTCGGTGTTCACGTTCTCGCTGACTCTCGGGGACTACATCGCCGTCAACCTCGTCGGCGGGAACACCCAGATGATCGGCTCGATCGTCTATTCGAACCACGCGTCGAACCTGCCGCTGGCGGCCGCGTATGCGTTGGTGCCGGTGGTCGTGATGGTGCTGTACCTGTTCGGCATCCGCCGCAGCGGCGCGTTGGAGCAGTTGTGAACCTCACCGCCGGCATTCGCTGGTTCTTCCGTTCGGCGACCGCGCTGGTGCTCGCGTTCATCTACGCGCCGCTGGCCGTGGTGGTGATCCTGTCGTTCAACAACAGCACGTCGCTGGCATGGCCGCCGCACTCGTTCACGTTCAAGTGGTGGACCCGTGCGTTCCACAACCAAGGTGCCCGCGAAGCACTGTTCAACAGCCTCAAGGTCGCGTCGGGGGCGACGATCGTTGCCCTGCTGCTGGGCACGATGGCCGCGATGGCGGTCCACCGGTTCAAGTTCTTCGGGCGCGAGACGGTGAGCCTGCTGATCGTGCTTCCCATCGCGCTGCCCGGCATCGTCACCGGCATCGCGCTCAACGCGGCATTCACGTCGGCCGGCATCGAATTCGGGTTGCTCACGCTCGTGGTCGCCCACGCGACGTTCTGCATCGTCGTCATGTACAACAACGTGCTGGCGCGGATGCGGCGGCTCTCGCCGAACCTCGAGGAGGCGAGCGCGGATCTCGGCGGCGACGCGTTCCAGACGTTCCGACTGGTGACGTTCCCGCTGATGCGTTCCGCACTGCTCGCAGGTGGTCTGCTGGCGTTCGGGTTGAGCTTCGACGAGATCGTGGTCACCACGTTCACGTCGTCGCCTGGGCTGGAGACGCTGCCGCTGTGGATCTTCAACAACCTCAGTCGCGGCGACCAGCAGCCGATCGTCACCGTCGTCGCGACCGCGGTGATGCTGCTGTCGGTGGTGCCGGTGTGGCTCGCGCAGCGGCTCACCGGGGAGCCGGGCACCGTCGTCGGCGGCAGCCACTGAGCGAGCGGTAGCCTCCACGGCACCATGATCTACGTCGTTCTCATCGCCGTTGTGCTGCTGTTCGGCATCGGTGTGGTGCTCTGGAACCGCCGTCGCAGTGCATCGTCGGTCACTCCGCCTCCAATCTCTACGACCAACGCGTCGACCGACCCTGTCGTTCCGGATGCTGTCGTTCAGGATGCGGTCGTTCCCGTCGACGTCGTGCAGGTTGCTGTCGTGCAGGTTGCTGGCGTGCTCGACGTGCCGTCGTTTCGCACGCGGATGGCCAAGGCCCGTGGCGCGCTCACCGGTGCGCTCCTCGGTGTTCGCACCCGTTCGGGCATCACCGACGAGACGTGGGACGACCTCGAAGAGGCGCTGCTTCGCGCCGACGTCGGTGTGTGCGTCACCGACGAGCTGCTCGGTGGGCTGAAGGCCGCCGTGAAGTCGAAGGAGATCACCACGCCCGACGCGCTCCTCGATGCGCTCCAGGCCGAGATGCGAGGTCGGCTCCAGCGGTCGGAGCGCTCATTGGTGTTCGTGCCCGGCGAACCCGGCCATCCGAACGTGTGGTTGTTCGTCGGCGTGAACGGGGTCGGCAAGACCACCACCATCGGCAAGGTGTCGGCGCAGCAGGCGGCCGCGGGTCGGCGGGTGCTGATCGCGGCGGGCGACACGTTCCGCGCCGCGGCAGTCGAGCAGCTCACGACGTGGGCGGAGCGCAGCGGCGCCGAGATCGTGCGAGGCAACGAGGGCGGCGACCCGAGCGCGGTCATCTTCGACGCGATCGAGAGTGCGAGTGCGCGCAACTTCGACCTCGTGCTGGCCGACACCGCGGGCCGGTTGCACACCAAGACCAACCTGATGGACGAGCTCCGCAAGGTCCGCCGAGTTGCGGCCAAGGGCAAGGGCACGGTCACGGAGGTGCTGCTGGTGATCGATGCGACCACCGGCCAGAACGGCCTCGCCCAGGCTCGTGAGTTCGGCGACGCCACCGAGGTGACGGGCGTCGTGCTCACCAAGCTCGACGGCTCGGCGAAGGGTGGCATCGTGTTTGCGATCGAGACCGAGCTGGGGCTGCCCGTGAAGCTGGTCGGGCTCGGCGAGACGATCGGCGATCTGGTGCCTTTCGATCCCGCGGAGTTCATCGACGCGTTGTTCGTGGAAAGCTGAGGGCATGCGCAACCCCGGAACCATCGCGCTCGGTGTCGTGGCGATGCTGTTCGGCACACTGTTCTTCTTCCAGGGCATCGGAGTGGTGAAGGGCAGCTTCATGACCGATTCCAACTTCTGGGCGGTCGCAGGCCCGATCATCGCCGTCGTCGGGCTGGTCGTGGTCGTGCGCGGCGTGCGGGGCCAAGGCCCGTCCGGCACGTCATGAGCGAGGCTGGCACCTCCGACGGCAGGTCCGACGGCACGCCCATCGGACGTCGCGTCGTGCTCGGCTTGGTCGGCCTCGGTGCGCTGGGAATCGCCGCGGGCAGCACCGTGCAAGAGCGCCTGGCGCGGCTGCTGGCGCCGGTGCAACGTGCGGATCCCACAGGGCTCACGTCGCTGCTGCCGCTCGGCAACACGTTCCGGTACTACTCGGTCACGTCGTCGGTGCCACGACCCACCGAGGACACCTATCGGTTGGACGTGAACGGTCTCGTCGGCGTGTCCTCGAGCTACACCCTCGAAGATCTTCGCTCGCTGCCCCAGCAGGAGCTCGTTCGAGAGTTCCAGTGCGTCACCGGATGGCGGGTACCGGAGGTGCATTGGAAGGGGGTGCCCCTGTCGCATCTGCTGGATCTTGCCCGGCCTGCACCCACCGCGACGGCGGTGACGTTCCGATCGTTCGACGGCGCCTACACGGAGAGCCTCACCCTCGAGCAGGCGAGGCGTTCCGACGTGCTGGTCGCGTTGGAGATGTTGGGCAAGCCGGTCACCCACGACCACGGTGGACCGGTGCGGATGTACGTCGCGCCGATGTACGGCTACAAGAGCACGAAGTGGCTGTCGTCGATCGAGCTCACCGACAAGGTGGTGCCGGGCTACTGGGAGCGAACCGGCGACTACGCGGTCGACGGCTGGATCGATGGCTGACCCACAAGCGCTCGCGTTGCGGTTGCGCCGGTTCGAACGGGCGGAGCGGTTGGTGCACCGCGCGGTCGCGGTGCTGATGTTCACCGCGGTGGGCACTGCGGCGATCCTCTACAACGGGTTCCTGTCCGAACCGATCGGCCATCGGCGTTGGGTGAAGCGGATTCATGTGTGGTCCGGCTTCGGGTTGCTCGTGCCCGTCGTCATCGGGTTGGTCTCGGCGGCCTTCCGAGCCGACCTCCGGCGCTTGAACCGGTTCTCGAGTGCGGACTTCCAGTGGCTGCGGACCAAGACCCGCCGTGACGGCGCGATCCCTGTCGGCAAGTTCAACGCCGGTCAGAAGTTGAATGCCGCCCTGAGCACCGGCGCGATCATCGTGCTGCTCGCGACCGGCACGCTCATGTACTTCCCGTCGTCCACCCGTCTGTCGTGGCGGCAGGGCGCGAGCTTCGTGCACGACTGGTTCGCGCTCGGGGTCGGCCTGTTGGTGATCGGTCACATCAGCTACGCGATGCGCGACAAGGAGTCGCGGCGCGGCATGCGCACCGGCAAGGTCTCCACCGACTGGGCCCGCTCGAACCACGCCGCCTGGG
>JAYVMH010000366.1:0-4936 GCA_043759015.1 Actinomycetota bacterium | reverse complement strand
GCCCGTAGTTGGCCGTCATGTGTTGGTTGTACGCGGCGCGGCCCTGACCGATGATGTCGATGAACTCGTGCAGGTAGATGCGATCGTTCATGTGGAGTTGGTGACGGTGTCGGTGAACACGACTTTGCCGGCGGCGTCGACGTGCACCAGGACGGCGTAGGCGCGCTCGTCGGTGTCGAACACTCCGACGCCGGTCGGGCCTTCGATCACGTCCTGGCGCCATCTCGCCCCGGCCGGCGCGGCTGCGACGAGCGCCGCGGCCGCCACCGACCGCTCCGGGCCGGACGACGGCGGACGCGGGTGCGTCGGCGTGGGCGGAACGAGGGACGGGTCGGCGGTCATCGTCGGCTTGCCACCGGCTCTGAACCAGTCGATCACGATGTTGGTCCAGGCGGGTTCGTAGAAGTCCTCCTCCGCCGAGAACCTGCCGTCGCCCGCATGGGTGAGCACCGACAGGTTCGGGAAGCAGAACGCACGGTCGTCGCCGTCGGGTGCGGGAAGGTGGTTCCAGATCCAGAACGCGACGAGGTCGCCCTCGACCGCTGCCCACTCGACGGAGAACGTCATGCACGCGACGGGCTCCATCGCCTTGGTGATCCAGGCCGTGATCGCGGGCTTGCCGACGAACCGGCCCAGGCAGTGCTCGGTGTACACCGCGTCGTCGGTGAACAGATCGGCCCACTCCTGCCAGCGGCGCCCGCGGGCACCCCGTTCGAGGAACTCCTCGAACGCGGCGCGGGTGGCAGCGGTGCTCACCGGCACACCGTCGCCCCGTCGACGAGCATCGAGAGCCCGTTGACGAAGCTCGCCCGATCGCTGGCGAGGAACACCACCGCCTGGGCGATCTCGTCGGGCGTGCCCATCGAGCCGCGCCCGATGCCACGCGTGACCATCTTCTCCAGGTTGGGGTCGTCGCCGATGAACCCTTCGATCATCGGGGTACGGGTGGTGCCCGGCAGGACCGCGTTGACGCGGATGCCGCGCGATGCGTATTCCTGGGCCGCGCACTTGGTGAGCCCGAGCACACCGTGCTTGGCCGCGGTGTAGTGCGGTAGCCCGGGCGCGGCGACCACACCGGCGCCCGACGACGTGTTGATGATGGACCCCGAGCCCTGGGCGACCATCTGTCGCAGCTCGTGCTGCATGCACACGAACACACTCGTGAGGTTGGTGTCGATCATCCGCTGCCAGCTCTCCATGGAGAGATCCGTGAACGCCGAGGGCATGCCCGACATCCCCGCGTTGTTGTGGGCGATGTCCAGGCGGCCATGGGCGGCGATCACCTCGGCCATGGCGGTCGCGACCTCTGTGTCGTTGGTGACATCGGCGACATGAGCCGTCGCGCTGCCACCGTCGGCAACGATCGCCGCGACCACTCGTTCGGCCGCGGCGCGGTCGCGATCGAGGACAGCGACGGTCGCGCCCTCGGCTGCCAGCAGGCGGGCGGTTGCTTCACCGATCCCGCTGCCGCCACCCGTGACCAGCGCGATCTTTCCGTCGACGAGACCCATTGCCGCACGGTATCTGATGCACCGTCAGATGTTCGACAGCGGGTACCGTTCGGCCGTGGTCATCCGTCCTCGTCTCGACCCGGTCGCGCGACCGTTCCACACGATCACCGACGCCGAGTGGGAGGCCGCATGGGAGACGCCGATGCGGGCCACGATCTCCGAGCTGCAGGCGGCGTTCCACGGGGGCGATCGGCGCATCGTCGTGATCGTGCCCACCACGGCGATGTCGGGCGGTGCGCAGTACGCCCACACCGCGGCCGCCGCGGAGGCGATTCGCGTGCTGGTGAAGTCGGCGGCCCGCCAGTGGGGCGCGCACGGTGTCACGGTCAACGCGGTGGCGGTCAGCCCCGACGACTTCCTCGACGATCCCGACGTGGCAGGGCCGGTCTCGCTGGCGCCGCCCGCGCTTGCCACCGCCGACGCCCGCTCGCTGGTCGAGTTCCTGAGCAGCGAGGCAGCGGGCGACGTGACCGGCCAGACGATCGTCGTCGACGGAGGGTTGTGGATGTGACCGGCCGTCTGGCGGATCGTGTCGCGATCGTCACCGGCGCCGGCCAGGGCGTGGGCGAAGGCATCGCCCGCCGGCTCGCGTCCGAAGGTGCGCACGTCGTGATCGCGGCTCGGCGCGCCGACACCGGCCGACCCGTCGCCGAGGCGATCATCGCCGCCGGAGGCTCCGCCGTCTGCATCGAGACCGATGTCACCGATCGGTCGAGCGTGACCGCGTGTGTCGCCGCGACGGTCGAACGTTTCGGCGGTCTGCACGTGATGGTCCACAACGCGTTCACCGGCGGCATCCGCCACCGGTTGGAGGACGCGACGTTCGAGAAGCACTGGGACGCCATGTCGCGCACGGCCGTGTGGGGCTCGTTCTACTGCGCACAGATCGCCTACCCGCACCTCGCGGCGGCGGGCTCGCACGGTCGGCTGATCCTGATCACGTCGCCGTCGGGTGTGGAGGGGAGTGCCAACATCCCGCTGTACTCGCCGGTGAAGGCCGCGCAGCGAGCGATGGCGAAGAGTCTGGCCCGCGAATGGGGCCGTCATGGCATCACGGTCAACTGTGTCGCCCCCGTGGCCGCCAGCCCCGCACTCGTCGCCGCGTTCGAGCGCGACCCGTCGTTGCGGCGGGCGATCGAGGCCCGAACGCCACTCGGCCGCGTCGGCGACATCACCGACGACATCGGTTCGGTCGCGCTGTTCCTCGCCGGCGACGATGCCGCCTACGTCACCGGTCAGACCGTCGTGTGCGACGGTGGCTCGTTCCTCGGGCTGTGACCCGAACCCAACGTCTCGGAGGTCCACGATGATTCGACTGATCACGCTGCTGAAGCGCAAACCGGGCATCACCCACGACGAGTTCCTTCATCATTGGTTCACCGTGCACGGACCGCTGATCGCCAACAGTTCGGCCGCGAAGTACGTGCTGCGGTACGAGCAGCACCCGTCGGTGTGGCCGTCCGCAGGGAGCTCGGCGGCCGAACCGGAGTGGGACGGCGTCACGATCCAGGAGTTCGAGTCGGTGCAACAGTTCTGGGCGCACACCTCCGAGCCGGACTTCCCGGCGATGCAGGCGGACATCGCCAACTTCCTCGACACCTCGGCGTTGCGGTGGACGCTCACCGAAGTGCCCACCGTCGTCATCGACCGCCGATGACCAACCCCATCGTCGTTGTCGGCGGCGATGCAATCGCGGCGGGCGGGGCCGACGAGCTCCGGCGTGTGGCGGTGGAGCGCCGGGTCGGCATGCTGAACACGTTCGCGGCGAAGGGGTTGTTCGCGTGGAACGACCCCGCGCACCTCGGCACGATCGGGTTGCAGGAGCGCGACCTCGAGCTGGCGGGGATCGCCCTGAAGGAGGTGTTGCTGGTCGGTGTGCCCGAGCGCGAGATCAGCAAGCGCTGGCTGGCGTCGGTGTACGCCTCGTGGCACGACGTGCGGGCGGACGAGCTCGACGCGCTGCTGACGACGAACGTCGTCGCCACCCCGCGGCCACCGCTGTACTGGGCGTTGGCGTCGGTGTGCGGCCCGTTGTACGGATCCGATGCGGCGCCCCTCAACCCTGCTCGCGCTGCCGCCGATCTGGCCGCGTGGTTGCCGCCCGGCGCCGTGGTGCGGGCGCGGGCGGACGCCGCCGGCTTCTGGCTCGCACGGACGTTCCCCACGCGAGAGCTGGGAAGCGTGCGGTTCGACGACACGCGATTCAACGACGCGCGATTCAACGACACCGCTGCCGCGACGCTCCACGTCGTCAGCGACCTCACGTACGTGGACGGACTCGACGCGGTGATCGAGCACTGGACGTGGGACGGCCCGTCGCTGACGTCGTCGCAGCGCCTCGGTCGACTGTCGAAGGCGATCGCCCGTGGCGGTCGCGCCGTGCTGCCGCTCGCAGTCGACTGGGCGGCGCTCAAGGGCCTGTACGAAGTCGCCGGCCCGCCGCTCTGGCACTAGCCGGAGCGTCGAGGATCAGGTCCACGTGGCGATGATCTCGTCGACGGTGCGGACGCGCCCGATGGCGACGATCGAGTTGGCGATGATGACATCCGCATAGTCGCCGGGGATCGCGGCCACGGCATCCGACGCGACGGTCACCGAGTAGCCGTGGTTCGCCGCCTCGATCGCGGCGCCGATCACGCCGACGTTCAACGAGACGCCCGCGATGACCACGCCGGTGACGCCGAGCGCGTGCAGCCGATCGTGCAGATCGGTTCCACCGAAGGGGCTCACGCCGTGATGACGGTCGCAGACCAGGTCGGTGGGTTGCAGGTCGAGCTCGGGGAGGAGCTCGCAGGGCGCGGTGCCCTCCAGCAGGTAGTCCGGGTTCTTGCGGGCCGCCCACATCAGCGGGATGGACATGTCGGTGCCGGCTCGATCCGGTCGGAGGGAGAACGTGCAGTGCACCACCGGTCGCCCGGCGGCACGGGCTGCGGCGCAGAGTCGGCCGGCGGCGGCACTGACCCCGCGGCCGACGACTTCGTCGCGCAGTGCGCAGAACGAGGCGAGGTCGCCGCACACTCCGCGCTGCAGTTCCATCGTCAGTACGGCATCCACTCCCGCGACCGTACTCCGGCATCTGACGGGTCGTCAGATTCGGCTACGGTCGCCACGATGATCCCGAAGATCGAACTTGGCACGTTGCTGTTCACGATGGTCGAGCCGCATCGCGGCCACGAGGTCGAGTACAACCGATGGTACGAGCACGACCACTTCTACTCGGGTTGCATGGTCGGCGCCGACACGTTCGCCGGCGACCGGTTCGTGGCCACCAAGCGCCTCAAGTCGTTGCGCTACCCGGCCCTGAGCCCGATGACCCCGGATCCTTCGATCGGCTCGTTCCTCGCCATCTACTGGGTGCTGAGGGGCCGCCACGACGAGTGGAACAGGTGGAGCGTCGACAACGTCATCCAGCTCCATCAGCAGGG